>DATFRM010000394.1:0-2516 GCA_035263265.1 Actinomycetes bacterium | reverse complement strand
CGCAAGCACGATCTCCCGTTCGGATCATCGATCTTCGTTGCGGCGGTGAAGCGGGACCGTACCGGGGCGATCGCGGATACGCCAGACGTCTAAGACTCGCGTCAAGACTTCAGGAGCCGGATCAGGTACTCGCCGTAGCCGCCCTTGAGTAGCGGCTCGGCAAGGTCCTGCAGCTGCTCCGCGGAGATGAAGCCCTGACGGTAGGCGATCTCCTCGATACAGCCGATCTTGAGTCCCTGACGTTCTTCCACCACCCGGACGAACTCGGCGGCCTGCACCAAGGATGTGAACGTGCCGGTGTCCAGCCACGCCGTCCCACGGGCTAGCACCTCGACGTAGAGCCGCCCGTCGCGCAGATAAGCGTCGTTGACCGCAGTGATCTCCAGCTCGCCGCGCGCGCTGGGCCGGATCGCTTTGGCGATCTCAACGACGGTGTTGTCATAGAAGTAGAGACCGGGTACCGCGTAGTTGCTCTTGGGCAGCGACGGCTTCTCCTCGATCGACAGCGCCTTGCCGGAGCTCCGGTCGAACTCCACGACACCGTAAGCCGACGGGTCGGACACCTGGTAGGCAAAGATCCGGCCGCCCACCGGGTCCAGGTACCGCCGCAGGCTGATGCCCAGGCCCTGGCCGTAGAAGATGTTGTCGCCGAGGATCAACGCGACGCTCTCGCCGCCGATGAACTCCTCGCCGATGAGGAACGCCTGGGCCAGCCCCTCGGGGCGCGGCTGGGCGGCGTACGACAGCGCCATTCCGAGCTCGTGCCCATCACCGAGTAGGCGCTCGAACTGCTGAAGATCCTCCGGCCTGGTAATGATCAGAATCTCGCGAATCCCGGTCATCATCAGGGTGGACAGCGGATAGTAGATCATCGGCTTGTCGAAGATCGGCATCAGCTGCTTGCTAATGCCCTTCGTGATCGGATACAGCCGGGTGCCCGATCCGCCGGCCAGGATGATGCCGCGCATGAATGGGCAGGCTACCTGTCCGCGCCAGTCGGCCCGGCCCGCGGGTCATTTCGCCGCATCCGTAGCACTCAGACCGGGGATTGGCGGACGCTGGGTGTAGTCATCCGGATGACCGCCCGGTGCCTGCCTCGTCTACCCTGGTCCGCCGTGGCTTCAATTTCACCCCCACAGCTCGACGTCCCGTCACCTGAGGCGGCTTCATCGGTGCAGGAACATGCCGCTCAGCACTGGACGGAGCGACGGCTCGTCCGGGTGATCGCGATCTTGGTCCTATTGCTGTGCGCGTTCGTCTTCCTGTATCCGGTGCTCTTCGCCTCGGTCAACGCGGACGACCGGTACTGGTACCTCTGGGTGGGCTGGCGGGCCGACGGCTCAGTCCTCGAGATATTCCGGTGGACGGCGGGCCGCCTCGACCGGGTGATCGACATCGGCAGGCTGAACGCGCTCACCCAACTCGAGCGTCGCCTGGTGGCCCTTCCGGTGATGGAGGCGGCGGTTACCACCTCGACACCGATCTTCATATGGCAAGGCGTGGTGAAGCTGCTGCTGGCCGCGGCGAGCACGCTCAGCGGCCTCGCCCTGGTCCGGAGCCTGCGTTGGCGTGATGCGAACGGGCATCTCGTGCGAGCCGGGCGGCGGACGCTCTACCTCGCCGGCGTGGCGAGCATTGTGGCGGTCGCCGTGGGCGCGCAGGCCCAGGGCGAGACGCGTAACGGGTGGACCGCATACCCGGTGAACACCTACGGGTCGGCGATTCTCATCTTCGGCACGGTCGCCCTGCTGCTGTGGCTCACTCGCCTCGTCGCCGAGCGATCTTCGAGGAAGATGGCGATCATTGCCGCGGTGATTCTGGTACTACTCGCGATCTTCACCGGCCTGTCCTACGAACTGGGGTACGCCGCGATTCCGGTCGCGGCGGTCGCCCTGCTGGTGGTTCCGGTGACGGATGCCTCGCTCCGGTCGGTTGGACGGCGGGCCAAGCTGGTGACCGGCCTCGCGTATTTCAGTACCGTCGCGGTCGTCTTCGCCGCCATGCGCCTGTTCATCGCTCACATCTGCGCCGAACACGACTGCTACTCGGGCGTCACGGTGGTTCTCGGTAGACCCGCCGCACGGACGATGGTCTACAACTTCCTCTCCGGGTTCCCGGGGTTCGGCGGCACCGAGCTCCGCAACGACATGAAGGCGGTCGGCTGGGCGGACCAGTATCCGGTCGGACCGACGGCCTGGTCGGTCCTCTTCGGGCTGGCCGCTGCCGTCGCGCTGATGCTGGTGTGGTGGAACCGGCGTCCAGATCCAGCGGACGAAACTCCACTGACTAGCACTCCAGCGGACGGCACATCATCGGCCGACACTCCAGCGGACGGCACTTTGCCGGCCGGCGAGGCCGCTGCCCGAGTCAGCGCCGGCGGCAACGGTCAGGTTGCCGCCTCGGCCGCGGATCACGTTGCCGGCTCGGCCGCGGATCACGTTGCCGGCTCGGCCGCCGATCACGTTCCCGGATCAGCCACCGGGGATGGCGCTGAGGTCCCCGGCGAGCCGGACGCT
>DATFRM010000393.1:0-5130 GCA_035263265.1 Actinomycetes bacterium | reverse complement strand
ACCCGACGCAGGAACTCGTCTCGAACGGCCGGTTCGAGGGCGGACAGACGTCGGCCCGTTATCCCAAGAGCGGTGTGCCGGGCTATGAAGTCCTCCATGCTCGGTCGATGCGACCAGGGCATGAACCACGTCTCCGTCCGGTGAAAGCCGGCCCGATCGAGCAGCGCACGCAGCTTCTCGGGTGTGTCCATGAGGTCGTGCTGGGCGAGGATCGGACCCTCGGCCGGAGCGCCGTGGCGGTCAAGCTCCTCGACCCAGATCTCGAGCGCGGGAACGGCGGATATGGCGTCTCGGCCCCAGGTGGTCAGTCCGACGGTCCCACCGGTTCGCACCACCCGTCGCACCTCCCGCAGTGCCGCTTGCGGATCGGGCACGTGGAATAGGACGAACGCCATCACCACGACGTCGTAGGAGTGCGCCGCGAACGGAAGCGCCGCCGCGTCCGCGACAACGCGTGGGTACGTGGTCGGCGCCCGCCGTACCATGCCCTCCGCACGGTCCGCGGCCACGATCTGCGCCCGGGGTGCGGCCCGGCGGATGGCGGGCAGCAGCGTTCCGACCCCGGTGCCAAGATCCAGCACCCGGTGGGCGGAGCGGAGCGGCAGGCCGTCGAGCAATTGGGTCGCCGCAGGATGCAGCGCCGACGCCCACCATCGCTCGTAGGCCGCGGCCGACGACGAGTAGTAGTGGCTCAGCAGGTCGGCCGCTTCGGGCGGCGGCGTGGTCACGTACGGGGATCCGGCTGCCGTTGGTCGTCCTGCGACGTTGGCCGGCTGGGCAACGAGGCCCGGACCACGACCGACACGGCCACCGCGCTGTGCTTGGCGGGTGGAATCAGCTGCCGCATCAGCCGGATTACCTGGTCGGAGAACAGTGGGTAGAGCGCACAGTCGTCGATGCTCAGCGGTTCGCGGTGCAAGACCTCGACGGCGCGGAATCCGGCCCGCTCCAGCTTGTGGACAAAGTCGTGCTCGGCCAGGGCGCCGGCGATGCAGCCCGCCCATGCGGCGGGTTGGGTAGCGATCGCGGTGGGAAGGTCGTCCTGTTCAACGGTGAGATCAGACACGCACAGCGTTCCGCCGGGTCGCAGCACCCGCGCGCACTCGGCCATCACTCTGGCCTTACGCGCGGACAGGTTGATGACGCCGTTCGAGATGACCACGTCCACGCTGCGGTCGGGCAGCGGAATGCCCTCCATCTCACCCTCCAACGTCTGCACGTTCACCAGTCCAGCCTCGCGGGCCGCGCCGGCGGTGCGCTCGAGCATCTCGGGCAGGAAATCCAGGGCTATCACATATCCCGCTGTGCCGGTGCGGCGGGCCGCGAGGATGGTGTCGATGCCACCGCCGCACCCGACGTCGAGCACGACCTGACCAGGTTGGATACCGGCGAATCGGAGGTGGTTGGCAACGCCGAGCGCTCGGTTGATCGCCGACGTCGGCACGGTCGCCAGCTCATCCGTGCTGTACAGCTTGTGCGCAACGGCGGCGGTGGTCGCCGGCACATGGCGGTAGGCGTCGCGGACGAGTTGCTTCACTTCTGCGCTGTACATCAGGTCGCGACCCATAGGCCCAGCTCCTCCAGGGTGTGGTTCAACCGTTGTAGTACGTCGTCCGGGATTCCGTTACGCGCCGAGCTGGCCAGGAAGCGCCGCAGCTCATGAGCGAACTCCAACTCGCCGCAGCAGCGCCGACACCGAGCCAGGTGCTCGTCGATCGCGTCCCGGGCCGTCGCGTCGACCGCGCCGTCGAGGTACTCCCAGAGCTGCCTGGTGGCCTCCGCGCAGCTGATCATGTCGGGGCCCCACGCAGTAGACCGAGGCTGGTGGCGTAATCCCACAGCTGCTTCTCGAACAACTTGCGCCCGCGATGCAGCTGCGCCAGCACCGTGCCCAGCGGCAGGTCGAGCATGCCGGCCACCTCCTTCGCGAGGTACCCGTCCATGTAGACCAGGACCAGCGGGATCCGGTATCGGGACGGTAGCCGCAGCAACACTGCCCGCACGTCTTCCGGCCCGAACTCGGACAGGAAGTCCAGGTGCAGCGAGTCCGAGTACGGGAGCGGGTCCTCGTAGGCGAGCTTGCGGTACAGCGAGAACTGCTCGACTTCCTCGAAGTCGATCTCCTCCGGCCGTCTCGCGTTGGCTCGGCCCCGATCGCGGCAGCAATTGACCAGAATGCTCATCAGCCAGGCCGGTCCAGCGGCCGGGTCTTGCAACTGCCCGAACCGCTGGAAAGCCTTGAGCAGGCAGTCCTGGACCGCATCCTCGGCATCCTCGCCGATCAGCCGCCTCGCCACGGAATACAACCGGGGTAGCTGCTCGCGGGCCAGAGTGCGGAACGACTCGCCATCGCCGGCTCGGGACGCTGTCACCGTCCCACCGAGCACGACCTGGACGAGCCCCACATCCGATTAGACGACCATTGGGAATCCGGTATTGCACTCGGCCCCAATGCGGGCGGCAGTGCCGGTCGCTTCCCCATGAACGGTCAGCGGACCTCGAGCGTGGTCGTGACGGGGATCGGGTTGGCCAGGCAGTCCCGCACCGGTGAGGTGTCCTGGACGTACTGGCTCAGCTCGACCAACTGCTCCTTCGTCGCGTTGGGGCTGGCGACCCGGCCCGTCACCCGGATCGCGGTGAAACCCGGCCGCTCCCCGGCCAGGCCGAGGAACGAGCGAACGTCCAGGTCGCCCTCGAGCTCGTACTCCATGTCTGTGATGTCGATCCCACGGGCTGCTGCGTTGGCCACGTAGCCGACGGCGTAGCAGAACCCCAACGCTTGCAGCAGCAGCTCCACCGCATTGGGCCCCTGGTTCCGGCCCAGCAGCACAGGCGGCTCATCGCCCTCGAGCCGGAACGGCTCCGCCCGCGACTCGTCCTCGAGGCCCGCGTGGATGAACCGGTCGATTTCGCCCAGGTTGTAGGTACCGTCGCGCCACCGACTGGACGCCCGGAACGTGAATGTGCCGACCGCCGGGTCTGCCTTGATCGCCTCGATGGTCGCGAGCAGCTGGTCTACGTCGATTCCGTTCCGGACCGTCACGGTCTCGGTCATGGGCTTCACTCCCCCTCGCTTGTTCCGGCTTCACCTGTGCAGACGAGGGCCGCGCCTGCCGGTATTGCGTCCGTGGTTGTCGGGATTCAGCCACCCGACAGCGGCGCCGCCGGCGGCTGGCGCGCGCAATACGGAAGGGCGGGGCGAACGTCTCCGGTGTAAGGGCAAACTCCGGCCGACTGTGACGGTCGTGGGAGGCGCGATCGGGAAGGAGCAGCCATGACGGTGCTGGACACCGAGGAACTGCGGGTCAAGGTTCAGCAGATGTACCGGCTGGTGGCCGAGCAACCGAAGGCCACATTCCACTTCGAGATGGGACGAGAGCTGGCCCGCCGCCTCGGCTACCCAGGCGAGCTGCTCGATGCCGTCCCCGAAGGCGCCGTCGATTCGTTCGCGGGGGTCGGCTACTTCTTCGATCTCGCTGGCCTGCGGGACGGTGAGTGGGTGATCGATCTGGGCAGCGGCTCGGGCATGGATGCCTTCGTCAGTGCCCGGCTGGTCGGCGCGGCCGGCCGCGTCGTCGGCGTCGATTTCACGGCCGAGCAACTGGCCAAGGCCCGGATGCTTGCGGCCCGGGCCAAGCTCGAGCACGTCGAGTTCCGAGAAGGGCGGATCGAGCACCTCCCGGTGAGCGACGCCAGTGTCGATTGCGCGATCTCGAACGGCGTCATCAACCTCTCCCCGGACAAGCCGCGGGTGTTCGCCGAGACAGCTCGGGTCCTGCGGCCCGGCGGCCGCCTGGCGATCGCCGACATCGTCACCGAACAGCAGCTGAGCGACGCGATCGTCGGCAACGCCGATCTGTGGGCCTCGTGCATCGGCGGTGCCGCGCAGCGCGACGTCTACCTCGATGCCATCGAGCGTGCCGGTTTGCAGGTCAAGACGGTCCGGCAGAACCCGTATGAGTTCATCTCCGGCCAGGCCCGCAGCGCCAGTGCCACCTACGGGGTGACCAGCATCTCCCTGCTCGCGGTCAAGCCGGACCGCTGACCGAGTAGAAGACCCACACCGGGAACGGGGTCTTGCGCAGTCGGCATCAGTAAGTCTATGCTTACCGTTCGTGGTGACTTACGGAGATGCGAGCCTGGGCCTGCTAGGTGACCCGACCCGGCGCGCGATCTTCGAGCTGCTGGCCCGCCGCCCGAGCTCGGTTGGCGAACTCGCAGAGCAGTTGCCGGTCAGCCGGCCGGCGGTGTCTCAACACCTGCGCGCGCTGAAGGACGGCGGCCTTGTGGTCAGCCAGACCGAGGGCACCCGGCACGTCTACCGGTTGAACCCGGACGGAGTCACCGCGCTGCGGGCCTACCTGGACCGCATCTGGGACGAGGCACTTGCCGCTTTTCACAAGGCCGCAGAGGCGGCCGCCACCGACTCCGAGGAGCACTCATGAGCACGTCTACGATTCCGGCACTCCACGGAACCACGACGGTCGGACTTCCGGTCGAGCGGGCGTTCCGCTACTTCACCGAGTCGTTCGGTTTCTGGTGGCCGGCGGACTACCACATCGGCCAGGCAGACATGGCCGACGCCGTCATGGAACCGCGGGTCGGCGGACGGTGGTACGAGCGAGGCGTCGACGGCAGCGAATGCGACTGGGGCCGCGTGCTGGCGTGGGAGCCACCGCACCGGCTGGTCGTCACCTGGCAGATCAACGGCGAATGGCAGTTCGACCCCGATCCGGCACACGCCAGCGAGATAGAGGTGCGGTTCACCGCCGACGGTCCGGACCAGACGACGGTGGACCTGGAGCACCGCAACCTCGATCGGCTCGTCAACGGTCGGGCCATCGCCGACACGATCGGCCAGGGTGGCGGCTGGAGTTCAGTCCTCGAGACCTTCGCGAAGGCCGCAGCCGACGCAGCCGACGCAGCCTAGTCCGGCACATGGCCTGGCGGCATACAAGCCGCGAGGCTTGACCCGATACGGGCGACGTAGGCAACGGGATGGGCGGCGCGCAGTTCCAGCGTGAGGTCAGGTCCACGGTCGTGGTGTGTGACGGGTAACCACGTGATCCCGGTGGTCGCACTCTAGGCGGTGAGTGCGGCGGGGGTCATCTCCTTCTGGTGGTCGTTGGT
>DATFRM010000392.1:0-5232 GCA_035263265.1 Actinomycetes bacterium | reverse complement strand
TAATGCCGAGTCGCTCGGAACCCGACAGGGGCGGCCGCCAGCGATCCCGACGTGCACAGATCGATCGCATCAGGCGAGCCGCACTTGGTCGGGGAGACCGAGGAAGCGAAGTCCTTTCTACGCCTCTATCGGCGCATAGATAGGTGAATGTGCGCTTCCACCACATTCCGCCAACTGGGGAGTCTGGACGCGGTTCGCCGTTTCGTCAACGCCTCGTGAGCAATCCAGTACGGTAAGCGACAGTCCGCCCTGGTGACGGCTACCGCGGACCAGAACTCGTGGGCTCGGAAGCCGACGCCGGACGGCCGAGCAGCAGCCGGATCGCGCCGGCAAGGGCCAAACCGAGCCCGGCACCACCAATGATGTCCAGCGGCAGGTGTGCGCCCACGTACACCCTGGCCAGCGCTACCACGCACGCGAGCACCACCACCGCGATCCGGCCGTGGCGGCCAAGGTAAGGCCAGGCCAGTGCGGCGAGGACGGCGGCCACGGCCGCGTGTCCGGACGCGTAGCCGCGGCCGGCGGCGGCCGTGCCGCGGATGTGCACCTCATCCAGCAGTGCCGGCGGCCGCCCTCGCCCGACGACGTCCTTGACCGCCTTGGCCAGCAGGTAGCTCGCCACGCCACCGATGGCGAAGCCGACCGCCAGCCGCCACTGCCTGGTCGCCGCCGCGGCTACCGACACGATTGGAACGGCAACGATATTGCCCAGCTGCATCACCGCCCAGACCAACACGAACGGCACCACTGTGTGGTCGTTGAGCAGGCGGAACGCGGCCTGCTCCGGAGCGGAGATCGAGTGCGCGTCCACCGCAAGTGCGGACAACCCAAGCAGGGCTGCGCCAACCGCGAGCAGCAGCAGGTCGGACCAGTCGCGCACGACCCGCGCACCGGCGATCCGGGTGGGCCGCGCTTCGCTTGCGGTCACGAGGCCTCAGGCACCAGCGGGGTCCGCGGCGCGCTGTTCGGCGCCCGCCGCCAGGACCGGTTGCGCCGCCAGAACACGTAGGTGGCCAGGCCCAGCGGGATCGGAAGCACGTAGGTCAGCGCGCGGAAGACCAGCACCGCCGCGGCTACCAGGTCGCGTGGTCCGCCGGCCGCGGCCAACCCGGTGATCAATACGAGCTCGATCACGCCAAGGCCGCCAGGGGTGACCGGCAGGGCGGTGGCCAACCTCGCGAACGAGAACACCACCAGAACCTCTATCCAGCTGAGCTCCCCCTCGGACACGCCCACGTGCCGCAGTGCGAGCAGCAGGACGAAGTAGAGCGAGAGGTGGCTCACCACCGTAGTCAGCGTGATCCAGTGCCATCTGGCGCGCAGCAACAAAATCGTGCGAGACCGGAACTTGACCGTCGCCTTCTCCCAGCCCGTGACCGGAGGGCGGCGCAGCAGCGCCGCAATCCTGCTGGCGACCCTGCCTGCCCACAACCCGACCCGGCGGGCGTCCTCCTCGCTGCGCAGCAGCCGAGCGAACACCGCCACCGAGGCGATCAACCCACCCAGCCCGATCAGGCCGGCCACCAACCGGCCACCCCCCGGGCCGCCCTGCAACGCGAGCAAGGCCAGCGCCAGGATCGGCATGCCGAGCTTCGCGAAGGTGTTCCAGATGCCCGCTACCAGCAGCGATACCGAGCTACGCGACCGCGAGAACCCCCAGGAGTCGTACATCGCATAGCTGACCCCGATGCCCACGGCGCTGCCGGCGGGAAGGGTGTTGGAGACCGCGGTGCTCGTCGTTGCGACCACGGCCGCCTGGCCATAGGTAAGGCCAGGCATGGTGGCGACCATGACCAGCCAGTAGGTCACCAGGTTCCAGAGAGCGGCAAGAGCCAGCGTGGCCAACTCGAGCCAGGTCATGGCCTGGATCGCCGACCAGACGTCGGACAGGCTGGTGAACTGGGGCAGGAAGAACCAGAAGACCCCAACCACGATCGCGAGCGAGAACAGGCCGGGAAGGATGCGCCGGGCCAGGCCTCGGGAAGCGCTCATGCTTCACCTCCCGACGCTGCTGCCGATGGCGATGGGTCGAGCTCCAGGCGGCCGTCGCTGTGGTCGTGCACCTGCTGGCTCAGCGTCTGCCGGCTGACGAAGCCGAGCGATCCGGCCACGGTGTTCAGTGTCTGTCCGCCGTCCGGACCCGGAAGGTCGAACCGGTAGGTCGTACACCCGCCCTCGTACACGTAGTAACGCTCCCCCACATATGCGGATCCGGACTCGGTGATCCGCTCGAAGCGGCGGATCCCGGGGTTCTGGCTCGACAGCTTCGTGGCACCTGACACGTCGCACTCGTCGCGCAGCTCCACCACGACCTCTTGCGACTGCTCCCGGCTGGCGATCAGCTGGAACTTGGCACCACCGTTGCCAGCCCGGAGGTCACCGAACTCCCAGCCCACCGGAACCGCGCGGACGCACGGCAGCTGGGACGCGGTCGGCACGGATTGTGCGATCAATACGAGTGTGCTGTTGAGCCCATTGGCCGGCGGCGCGCAGCCCGGCATGCCGGAGGTGTCCACATCAACCGAACATCCCGCCAATGCGACCACGAGCGCAGCGATCCACAATGCCGCCCTCATAGCGGGCTCGACAGCAGCGAGACGGCGATGGCGATGCCGAAGATGACACCGAGCGCGACGGATGCGGTAAGTAGCACCCGGCGCCAGCTCCAGCGCTGGATGCGCACCGACGGCAGCTTCATCGGCAGCAGCGCGGTGAACTCCGCATGCAGGTCGAGGCCCTGTTGGCGCAGCAGCCGGCGTAGTTGCGACGGCATGGTCAGTCCGCGGGTGGCGGCGAACGCCTCGGCGATCTCCTCCTCGGAGAACAGCCGTCTGGCTCGACCGTAGACCCGGGCGGCATCCGTACGGAGCGCCAGGACCAGCATCATGTTGCCCAGATCCACCGCCTGCCGCCAGGGACTCGGCCTGACCATTGCGAACGCGGGATCGACCAGGTGGACTCGGCCACGGCGGACCAGCAGGTTCGCCGGTTTGATATCCCGGTGCGCCAGCCCGCCCTCCCAGAGCTTGCGCACGATCTCCAGGCCCTGATCGATGACCGCGTCGTCCACCTCGGCGTCGCCTAGCTCGACCGCGCCGTCGTGGAACTCGGTGACGAGCAGGTACTCCCGCTCGGGCGTGATCTCGACGATGCCGTAGGGCTGGGCCACCGGCAGTCCGGCCGAGGACATCAGCCGGAGGATGTAGTCCTCGTACTGCACGAGCCGGCGGACGGTGTTGAACGCCCGCTCATCCTCCAGGCGGCCGTACATGAGGGTGCGCCCGAGCTTGTACCACCGGTCCGAGCGCAGGTGGGTTGCCGCGTAAAGCTTGCAGAACAGGTATGTGTCGGGCTCGCCCTTGACCTTCACCCGCAACGGGGTGGAACCGCCCGATCCCGCCAGCCCGAACGGTGTGACCTCAAGCGGGATGATTCCGAGTTGGTCGCGAAGCGCATGCAGGATCGCGTCCAGGCGGCGGCCGGTCACGTCCAGGTGCGCCGTCCGCCCGCGCGTATACGTGATCGGGAAGACCTCGTTCGGCGCCAGTAGCCGGAACGCGGCCAGCGGGATGGCGACTCCGAGGATCACGCCGGCCACGATGTCGGTCAGGCCGTCCTGGGCCAGATAGAGCCGGGATACTGCGGTGACCAGCAGCGCTGCCGCGATGGCGAGCTTCCCGAACTGTCGTAGCCGACCACTGGGAACCAGCGAGTACAGGCCGCTGACCAGGACCGCGGCAAGCACTGCCATCGGTCGGGACGGCATGGCAAAGCCTTGCCACGGACCAAGGATCTCCACGCCGAGCGGGCGCGGTCGCCGAATCAGTTCGGCCGCGCCACTAGCGATGACCTCGACGGTCAGCATCGCGCCCAACCACACGAACAGGTGGCGCCAGCGCCGCCAGATGACCAGCACGAGCAGGTTTCCGTACCAGAGCGCCTGTAGCGCATACGCGGTGCCGAGCACCCCGGCCGCCTTCATCACCGTGGTCAGCGGGTCCGAGCGCAGCGAGGTGAACCACTCGAGCACCCGGTTGTCGAGCACGTCCACGGCGACCGCGGTTCGCCGGGTCACCGCCACGACAATCCAGAAGACCACGACCGCCGCCGCCAGCCCGAGCCACCACTTGCCGGAGGTCTGGAGCTCGCGCGGCAGGGGCGGCGGCTCGCCCGACGGCCTGCGGCGGGGCCGAGCCCGGGTAACAGCCGGTGGCGGGCCGGCGACTACTCCGGTCGGACCGGACGCCGGCGATCCGGCCACCACGGCAGTGCCCTCGTCACGCGGCGACGGCCGGGGCGACCTGCCGAGCAGTACGGCTGCGCCAGACGGCAACGGTCAGTACGCCGAGTCCGAACACCGTGGCCGCGAACCCAACCAGCGCACCCAGGACCGGAATCAGGGCGATCGCCCGCAAGATCCCCCAGCCGGCCAGGAACGCAAGGATCCAGGCGGTGGGTGCACGCACGAGCGCCCGGCCGATGACCCAGGCCGTGGCGGAATACCCAAGCGCATAGATCAAGCCGAGCGCGGCGAGCAGGGCGAGCCCGAACGGAAATCCGACGATCGTCACCAGCGCGAAGATGGCCAGGATCGGCAGACCGAAGAACAGCAGCACGCCCCAGCCGATCGACGGGCCGATCGCCCGGGCGCCCGCCTCAGCGATCCGAGCGCTGCCGCGCCCGGTCAGCCACAGCAGCAGCAGCCCAACCAGGAACGTGGACACCGAAAGGGCAAGCCACCAGAGCAGCCGGCCGACCCAACCGAACCCATTCCAGTCGAAGTTGGTCTGGATCCGCCGGGACTCGCCAACGATCGTCGCACCGGGCTCGACCACGGGGCTGTCCTGCGACATGACATCGCCGGTGACCGTGGCTCCGCTGCGAAGCGTCACGCTCCCCTTGAACACGATGACGTCCCCGTTGACCCGGCCCGAGATGGTTACCGGCGCGTCGAAGGCCGTCAGCGAACCGTTCACCGTGCCGGTCACGGTCGACGAACCGTGGAACACCACGAGATCACCGACCTGGGTCCCGGCGGGCACGTCAGCCCGGCCGGTCAGCACCACGAACGCCTCGGAGTCACTGCCCGCGGTCTCGTTGTCCTGCGCCCACGCGGGCGCGGCCAAACCGAGCATCAGGATGATCGATAAGCCGACAACCCAAGATCGCCGCATGTCACTCCCCCTTCGCCCCTGCACCGGTGACTTCTTGTGAGTGAACCGCCAACTGCCA
>DATFRM010000391.1:0-2166 GCA_035263265.1 Actinomycetes bacterium | reverse complement strand
CGCTGGTACTCCGGTGCGACCCAGATCTCGTAGCCGAGATCCCCGGTGTAGGTCATCCGGCCGACGTAAGCGGGGATCATCCCCACGTCGATCCGGCGGAACGTCATGAACGGGTAATCCTCGGTCGCCAGCGAGGCGCCGGTGACCGATTGCAGCACGTCGCGGGCACGCGGGCCGGCCAGCGACAGGCCGACCAGGGACAAGGCCAGCACGTCGAACCGCACGCCATCGGCGAGGTGGCCGAGGAACCAGCGCGAGTGATGCGCTTCGGCTACCTGCGAGCCGAACAGGAAGAAGTCGTCCGTACCGACCCGCGCCACGGAAAACTCCCCGACGATGTGACCGCCGGGATCCAGGGCGGCGGTGAGGTTGATCCGCCCGACTCGCGGCAGCCGGTTGGTGAATATCCCCTGTAGCCACTCGGCGCTGCCGGGGCCGGTCACGCGGTACTTGGCGAAGTTGGAGCACTCGGTGAGCCCGACCCGTTCGCGCACCGTGGTGCATTCCCCGGCGACGACCGTGAAGGCGTTGGATCGGCGGAACGTCACGTCCTCGCGCGGTTCCTCTCCCGGCCGCTGGAACCACAGGGGGTGCTCGAGCCCGAAGCCCGCGCCCCATACCGCGTTGTGGGCGGTGAGCCGGTCATAGACCGGCGTGGTGTGCAGTGGCCGGCCGGCCGGGAGCTCCTCGTTGGGGAAGGTGATACGGAACCGGCGGCTGTAGTTCTCGCGCACCTTGGCGTTGGTGTAAGCGAGGCTGGCCCAGTCGCCGAAGCGGGCCACGTCCATCGCCCAGATGTCTTCACCCGGGTCGCCGTCGACCATCCAGCGCGCCAGGGTGAGGCCGACGCCGCCGCCCTGAGAAAAGCCGGCCATCACCGCGCAGGCCACCCAGCAGTTGCGCAGCCCGGGCACCGGGCCGACCAGCGGATTGCCGTCCGGTGCGAAGGTGAACGGCCCGTTGATCACGGTCTTGATCCCCGCGTCCGCCAGCGCCGGATAGTGCTTGAACGCGATCTCCAGCGACGGGGCGATCCGGTCGAGATCGGGTGTCAGCAATTGCTTGTCGAAGGTCCACGGCGCTGTGCGCGGCGACCAGGGCACGCACGCCTGCTCGTACGTGCCGAGCAGTATCCCGCCGCGCTCCTGGCGGATGTAGTTCTCGCCGCCGAAGTCCAGGCCCATCGGCAGCTCCTGCCCGGTGGCCGCGTTGTACTCGGCCACCTCAGGCATGTCCTCGGTGATCAGGTACATGTGCTCCATCGCGAGCACGGGCAGTTCCAGGCCGATCATCCGGCCCACCTCACGCGCCCACAGCCCGCCGGCGTTGACGATGTGCTCGGCGTGGATCTCGCCGGAATCGGTGATGACGTCCCACGTGCCGTCGGGACGCTGGCGCAGGTCGCTCACCCAGGTGTGCTGGTAGATCTCGGCGCCGGCCTGCCGCGCGCAGATGGCGTACGCCCGGGTGACCCCGGTCGGGTCGACGTGACCCTCGGCCGGGTCGAAGAGCGCGCCGATGAAATGCTGCTCATCCAGCAGCGGGAACATCCGCTTGGCCTCGGCCGCCGAGATGATCTCCATATCCATGCCGAGGTAGCGGCCGCGGGCCTGGGCCATCCGCAGCCAGTCCATCCGCTCCCGGTCGTCGGCCAGCATCAGCCCGCCCGGCATGTGGATACCGCAGTCCTGGCCGGAACGCTGCTCGATCCCGCGGTACAGGTTGACCGTGTACTGCTGCAGCTTCGCGACGTTAGGGTCACCGTTGAGCGTGTGCATTCCGCCCGCAGCGTGCCAGGTCGAGCCGGCGGTGAGCTCCGTGCGCTCGACGAGCACGACATCGGTCCAGCCCAGCTCGGTGAGGTGGTACAGGACCGAGGCGCCGACCACACCACCGCCGATGACGACCACCTGCGCGGAAGATTTCATCGAGGCATCCCTAACGTCTCAATTCCCGGTACAGTCGTACCGACTATAAGACCGTGGGGGTGTCGCGTATGGGTAGGCTTCTCGATCGGCTCGCCGCCGGGCCGGTGATCTGTGCCGAGGGGTACTTGTTCGAGTTCGAGCGCCGCGGCTACCTGCAGGCCGGGGCGTTCGTGCCCGAAGTGGTGCTCGAGCAGCCCGAGATGGTGGCCGGCCTGCACCGGGAGTTCGTGCACGCCGG
>DATFRM010000390.1:0-8137 GCA_035263265.1 Actinomycetes bacterium | reverse complement strand
CCGAAATCCCCGATGTCGAACCGTTTCAGGTCCGGCGTGCACGGCGAATGATCGGACACCACGCAGTCGATGATCCCGGCGGCCAGGCCGCGCCACAGCAGCTCCCGGTTCTCCGCCTCCCGGATCGGTGGGCAGCACTTGTACTGGGTTGCCCCGTCCGGAATCTCCTCAGCCGTCAGGGCGAGGTAGTGCGGGCAGGTCTCGGCGGTGATCCGAACCCCGTCCCGTCGTGCGGAGGCGATCATCGGTAGTGCGTCCGACGACGACAGGTGCAGGATGTGGACTCGCGCTCCGGTCCACCGCGCCAGCTCGATGACCTGGGCGATCGCGGTGTTCTCCGCGCCGCGCGGGCGGGACGCGAGGAAGTCCCGGTAGCGCTCTCCGTGACAGCTCGGCGCATGGTCGATCGCGCTCGAGTCCTCCGCGTGCACGATCATCAGCGCGTCGAACCCGGTCAGTTCGCGCAGCGCCTGCTCCAGCTCGGGGGGGCGAAGGTACGGAAACTCGTCAACACCGGAGTGCAGCAGGAAGCACTTGAAACCGAACACGCCCGCGTCGTGCAGGCCGCGCAAGGCCGGCAGATTGCCGGGCACCGCACCACCCCAGAACCCGACGTCGACCGCACACTGACCGTCGGCAGCCTTGCGCTTCACGTCCAGCGCGGCGACGTCCACGGTCGGCGGGATGCTGTTGAGCGGCATGTCGATGATGGTGGTCACGCCGCCCGCGGCGGCCGCCCTGGTCGCAGTCGCGAAGCCTTCCCACTCGGTCCGGCCGGGCTCGTTGACGTGCACGTGCGTATCGACCAGACCGGGCAGCAGCACGACGTCGTCGTCGAGGGCCAGCTCCCGGGCCGCGGGAAGCTCCTGCTCGTACGGCACGATCGCCGCGATCCGGCCACCCGCCACGCCGATCCGGCGCGGCACGATGCCGGCCGCCACGACCACGTTCGGCGCGCTGATCACCAGATCGAGCTCGGATTCGCTCATGCATCCAATCCTGCGGCAAGACAGCACGTGCGCCACGACGGTCCCGTGCGGCGCATCGGTCGCCCGGCGGAATCGGCATCGTGTCAATCCCGTCGGACATTCTCGACCTGATCGCGGATCCTCGTCGACGTCGGTCTTCGCCGACGTCGTCGACACGTGCCCGGGTACGGAGGCCCACAATGGACAGTGGTGGGGACACGGGGTGCGGAGAGACCGGTCACCGCTCAAGGCAAGCGCCTACTCGACCGGCGGAACTGACCCGCGGCGCACCCGGCGTAGCCCATCGGCGTCGAGATCGACTAGGGAGAGCACCTCCGCCTCGTCCACCGCGCCGCAGTCGAGTCCTCGCACCAGAACGTCGGCCAGCGCCCGAGCGGTGGCCGGCTCGTCCAGAACCCCGCCCGCGACCTTGTCGAGGTAGGCACGCAGTCGCGCGGCGGCGGCCGGGAGCGCCTCCCGGTAGAAGCCGTAGGTGGCCGCGAACCTGGTGGGTAGCTGCGCCGGGTGCAGATCCCAGCCCTGGTAGAACGCGCGCTCGAGGGATCGCCGAACCAATCGCGCATGCAACCGCCAGGCCCCAAGAACAGCCGCCTTCCGGCCAACCGGCAGCACGTTCGTCGAACCGTCGGACAGCCGCACGCCGGTGCCGGCGGCCGCGATCTGCATGAGCGCCTTCGCCTGATCGGCGGCCGGGTGCTCGAGACTCTGGAACCCGCCCGCAACGCCGATCGCGGCGCTGTAGTCGTACGTGCCGTAGTGCAGCCCGACACAGCGGCCCGCGGACGCGTGCACCAGTTGCGCGACCGTGACCGCTCCCGACGCTCCGAGGACCGATTGAGGCGTCTCGATCTGCAGCTCGAACCGCAACTGCCCCGCCGGCAGCCGGTGAGCCGCCTCCAGCCGAGCGCACACGTCGACCAGCGCCCTGACCTGCTCGACCGCCATCACTTTGGGAAACGTGATCACGAACCCGTCTGGCAGCGGAGCATCCGCGAGCATCGCGGCCAGGAACAGGTCGAGCGTTCGAAGGCCACGGCGGCGGGTAGCCGGCTCGAGGCTTTTCACCCGAAGGCCGACGAACGGCGGCAGCGCTCCCCCACTACGCGCTCCGGCCAGCGCCACAGCGGCATGAACGGCCGCGGCATCCTCCTCGGCCGCCGGCCGGTGCCCGTACCCGTCCTCGAAGTCGATCCGCAGATCCTCGATCGGTTCGGCCGCGAGCTTCAGCGTTACCCGGTCATACACATCAGCCGCAAGGACCGGCCGTAGCCCCGCGATCGCACCCAGCTCGACCGGCGTGGACGCGTGCGCGGCAAGTGCGGCGAGCGCGGCCGCCCCCCACTCGGGCACCAGCTCCGCGTGAAACCGATCCGCGGGCACGTAAACCGTGTGCACCGGTTGGCGGGTTCCCGGGTCGCCCGGATAGGCGTGCGTCAACGCGGAGTCCACCACGGCGAGTCGATCATCGATCGCCGCCAGGTCGGCGGCGGTAAGCCGGGTCTCGTGATCCATCGCGATCGGGCCGGTTCAGTCGATCAGATCGAGCGCCGGCACGGTAAGGAAATCTGCGAAGTCGTCGGCGAGCGCCACCTGTTCGAACAGCTCACGGGCATCCTTGAACCGCCCGGCGTCGAAGGCCTCCGCACCGATCTCGGCTCGGATCGAGCTCAGCTCCTCCTCGACGAGGCGCCGGACCAACTCCGCGGTCACCGCCTGACCGGCGTCGGCGAGCGTGACCCCGTTGTGCACCCACTGCCAGATCTGCGAGCGGGAGATCTCCGCCGTGGCCGCGTCCTCCATCAGGTTATGGATGGCCGCCGCGCCGTTGCCCCGCAGCCACGACTCGATGTAGCGCAGGCCGACGTCGACATTCAGCCGGAGCCCGGCCTCGGTGACCGCTCCACCGGTGGCGGCGATGTCGAGCAGGTCATCCGCACCGACCGCGACCTCGGGCCGCAGCCGGTCGAGCTGGTTCGGCGCATCCCCCAGGGTGCGGTCGAAAACCTCCATGCACACCGGGACCAGGTCCGGATGCGCGACCCAGGATCCGTCGAAACCGTCGGCCGCCTCGCGCTCTTTGTCCTGCCTGACCTTCTCCAAGGCGCGCTCGTTGACCTCCGGATCGCGCCGGCTCGGGATGAACGCCGCCATCCCGCCCATCGCGAAGGCGCCGCGCCGATGGCAGGTCGCGACCAGTAGCTCGGTGTACGCGCGCATGAACGGGGCGGTCATCGTCACCGCGGCTCGATCGGGCAGCACAAAGTCCGGACCGGCGTCCCGGAAGTTCTTGATGATGCTGAACAGGTAGTCCCACCGGCCGGCGTTGAGCCCGGACGCGTGGTCACGCAGCTCATACAGGATCTCGTCCATCTCGAACGCGGCCGGGATTGTCTCGATCAGCACAGTTGCCCGGATCGTCCCGTCCGGGATGCCGAGCGCCGCCTGCGCGTACCGGAACACCTCGTTCCAGAGCCGCGCTTCGAGGTGGCTCTCCATCTTGGGCAGGTAGAGATACGGCCCACTACCGCGCTCGAGCAGTTCGGCCGCGTTGTGGAAGAAGTACAGCCCGAAGTCGACCAGCGCCCCGGCCGCCGAACGACCTTCGACCACGATGTGCCGCTCGTCCAGGTGCCAGCCGCGCGGCCTGACCACGATCGTGGCCAGCCGTGCATCGGTGCGCAATTGGTAGGACTTACCGTCCGGCGAGCTGAACGAGATCTGGCGGCGGATCGCGTCCCACAGGTTGACCTGCCCGCCGACTACATTGGCCCAGTGCGGCGTGTTGGCGTCCTCCAGGTCGGCTAGCCAGACCCGAGCACCGGAGTTGAGCGCGTTGATGGTCATCTTCCGCTCGGTCGGCCCGGTGATCTCGACGCGGCGGTCGGTCAGGTCCGTAGGCGCCGTGGCAACCGACCAGTCCCCGGCCCGCACCGCGGCGGTATCGGGCTGGAAGTCCAACCGGTGGGTGCGCGCCAGATCGGCGCGCCGGCTCACTCGCCGAGCGAGCAACTCATCTCTGGTGGGCCCGAATCGCCGCTGTAGCTGCGCGACGAACTCGAGGGCTTCCGGGGTGAGTATCTCCGTGCCCCGGTCGACCGCCGCACCGGCTGCCTGGATCCCGTCCACCATGCCCGCCTCTCGCCTGGAGCCAACCCGACTCGTCGGGTGTCATCGTCGTGGGCAGCCTACGGGCCTGTCGCGGACCGCCTGAAGGCGAGCAGCGGGTAGTGGTCCTGGTGAACGCGGGCGCGGTCCGGCTCGGGCAACGCGCGCAGGGCCGCGACGGTCGGCTCGACCTCCGCCTGCCAGATCGCGTCGTCCAGGTCCCACAGCACCGAGTAGGTGCGGTCGTGGATGCGCTCGACGACCTCGGTCGGAACGGTCCCGTGCACCTCGTTGGCTATGTCGGCCCGCCCGGTGAGCTCGAGCCCAGCTGCGGCTGCCAGCGAGATGATCCGATCCGGCATATCGGCGCGTTTCCCGCGCAACCGCGCCTGCATGCTGCGCAGGAGCCGGTCGACGTCGGTGACCAGCTGCGTCGGGGTAGACAGGATCGCGACGAACGCACCACCCGGCCTGAGCACCCGCGCCACCTCGGCAAGCGCTCCACCCGGATCGGCGACCACGTGCAAAACCCAGGTTGCGTACGCTCCGGCCATCGTCCCGGTCGCGATCGGCAGCAGCTGCGCATCGGCCACCGCGACTCGTGGTCCGAGCCGCTCCGCGGCCCTGACCAGCATCCCGGGGGACAGGTCAACTCCCAGCACGTCCAGTCCGTCCTGCCGCAGCGCGAGCGCAACCGCACCGGTACCGACTCCTACTTCGAGGATCGACCCCTGCCGGGGTAGCCAGGGTCGGATCCCGGACGCGAACGCCGCTCCCCGCTCCTCACCGCCCCGGGTCTGGTCGTACGACTCGGCGATGCGCTCGAACGACAGCGACGGCATCTCAGCCAACTCAGCCGCCTCCCGGTGATTGCGCCCAGCTGCGATCCACGTGGCACGGCCAGTCCAGGATGCGCGGGCGTCCAGTTACTGGCAAGGCGCGGTCAAGCACTTGGTAAGCGGCCGCCGACATCGTGGTTCCGGGAGTCACCCAACGCCACCGAGAGGGGCCGAGATGACCATCTCAGCAATCCCGCGGGTCATCCGGCGGATCACGGCAGCAATCGCCGTCGTGATCGTCGCCGTCACCGCGGCCGTCGCACTTCAAGTCGCGAAGGCATCACCCGCACCCGCGCAGACCAGCCGGTTGCTGATCGGCGAGGGTACCGGCTCGTGCCCGGCCGGCTACTTCTGTCTCTGGGCGCTGCGGAACTACACCGGCCGCGGAGTCGCGTTCTACAACTCCGAGTCCAGCTACGCGGCGCTGCCGTCCTCGTTCAGCTTCATCAACGACTGGGCGTGGTCGGTCTACAACCACGGAAACACGCACGACATCAGGGTGGGCCGTGACGCCAGCCTCAACGGCGGCACGTTCGTGGTCTGCCGCGGCGACGCCATCCCGGATCTGACCATCGGTCGCAGCATCGGTGTCATGCCCGGTGACAGATGGTCGGACCGGCCGAGCTCCCATCAGTTCTTTCTGAGCATCTGGTGCTAGGGAGGCAGGCCATGAGATCTCGTACGCTGCTCGCCGGCTGCGCCACGATCACCGCGATCGTCGCCGTCACCGCGGTGGTCGCCCAGACCTCGACCGCAACCACGACGAACCCGGCCACCTCCGCCGGAACGGACCGGCCGGCGCCGGCCGCCGACCAGGCGCCGGGGTCTGGCCAGATGGCCGCGCCATCCGACGCGGGGAAGCCGCTGGAACTCGCCAACGTCCAGGAGTCGGTCGACTACCTCAAACGCACCTACCTCATCTCGACCGCCGAGGCGCTGCGCCGGCTGGAGCTGCAACGGATCTCGCCTGCGCTGGCCGAGCGGCTAAAGCGTGAGTTCCCGGACAGCTACGGCGGCATGTGGCTCGACCAGGACCACGGCGGCGTAGTCGTGATCGCCGGTACCAACACCAAGGCGATCGGTGCCGCGTTAGCCGACCAGCCCGACCGCGCCCACATCAGGGTGCGCCAGGTCCGGCACTCGCTGCGCCAACTCGATGCCGCCGCGCACCGGATCGCCGCCCGGCTACGCATCTACTCGGGCGGCCCGGTGGACGTCGGCGTCAACCCGACTACCAACGGCGTGGACGTGCTGACCCGGGGGAAGCCGTCGACTGCGCTCGCCGTCCGCATAGATCGAGCGACGGCGGGCGAGACAGTGCCGGCCAGGCTAAGGCCACAAAAGATCATGAAGACCGAGTCCAAGCTCGGCATGATCGGTGCCGGCTCGACCACCGCACCGCCCGCGATCACGGCGGTGACGGCACGCCTAGCGGCGGCTACTCGAACCGCAACCGCTCCGGGCACGGTTGCCAGGGCCGCGGCGGCGGGTCCGGGAACCGCGCTGATCGCCTACGGCAACTCCTGGTGCGCGCCGCTGGCCTGCGATCCGCCGCTGCGCGGCGGGGTCCGGCTGGACATCCAACGCGACGGCAACCCCGCTCCTGGCACCCCGCCGTATAGCTGGGGTGGGTGCACGAACGGGTTCAACGTGCGTGGCTCCAACGGCTGGGTCTACACGCTGACCGCCGGACACTGCGTGCTCAACGAAAACCACGACGACGCCGGCTGGACCGACTACAGCTCGCACAACGGCCTGCAAGTGGGCATCGAGCCGGGTGGCAGCTCATCGACCAGGCTCTCGGTCCTAAGCGACGCCCTCGCCCTGGACTACGCACTCATGCCGTACGACACACGTGGCATCAACTGGTCGGCGTACTGGATCACAAACCGGATCGACTGGAACCGGGTCGCCAAGTTCACCGGCTGCTGGCTGGACAGCCAGTCGACCCGACCCGGATTCACCTGCAGTTACGCGACGCAGTGGATGACCGGTTACTACGACAAGGCCGCGATCGGCCTGAACTGGGTGGTCTGCTTCGCCGGGACCGCTACCGACAACTACTACTGGACCGGCAGCAGCTGGGCCGGTAGCACCGGGGCGCCGTCCGGCTGGGTGCCCGGGCTGCGCTGCGGCGAGGTGGAGAACCTGCCGACCATCGGTGCCTCCTGGCTGCTCGCCAGCGTGTGCACCGCGAAGGGCGATAGCGGCGGGCCACTGTTCAGCCAGGTCGACGGCAAGGCGTACGGGATCCTGCACGACGGACCGCCCGCCACCGGCAACGGGGTGTGCGCCGGGCCGAGCCAGGAGTTCACCTATCTCAGCGAGATCTTCAAGAACGCGAGGACTCGCAGCGGCGGGGTGACGTTCTCCGTGAACTGACCCGGTAGTGCGTCAACCCCAACTCGAGATCGCTGTTTCCGTGATTCACCACGGCGAGCCGCGCAGATGGCCGCCTAAAGCAATCATGGAGACAGCGATCTCGGCGCACTGGGGGGCTGGTCCTGCGCCTCGGATCGGGCGGGGCAGCGAGGGCTAGCCGAGCCGGTAGTTCCGCTCCGGCCGCCATACCCCGTCCCGACCGTGTACGTACAGGCTGAACTCGGCCACCTCGAACCGTACGCGGTAGCCGGACAGCGCGCCGAAGGCTCGATCGAGCACGTCCTCGGGTACGTCCTGCGCGATCGTCACGTGCGGGTGGTACGGGAAGCGCAGCTCGCGGGTCAGCGGGCCCGACCTGACCCGCAGCTCGAGCCGCTCGCAGTCGGCGACGCCGAGCGCGATCCGCACGAACACCACCGGCGAGACCGGCCGGAACGTCCCGGTGCCGCGCAGCACCAGCGGAAAGGGTCCGGCTTCCCCGGCCGCCACCTCCTGCAAGTGCGCGTCGATCTTGACGAGCTCGCCCTCGGCCACCCGGATCGGCGGCAGGAGGGTGATATGCGCGGGGATCGCGTGCGCGGTCGGATCGCCGAGCCGTTCGCGCCACGCCTGCAGC
Organism: Actinomycetes bacterium; assembly: GCA_035263265.1. Lineage (GTDB taxonomy): Bacteria > Actinomycetota > Actinomycetes > JAKEEW01 > JAKEEW01 > DATAFN01. The sequence continues at coordinate 206 of DATFRM010000390.1, read as the reverse complement.
TGCGCCCCGTACGGTGGCGGAAGGGCGATTGCCACGCCGATGTTGCGGGTGCCCATGTGGCGGACGCGCTTTCCCGGTGGCTCAGTGCTTCGCCGGCAGGAAGCCGACCTTGTCGTACACCGTCGCCAGCGTCTCGGCCGCGATCCGGCGCGCCTTCTCCGCGCCACCGGCCAGGATCGCGTCCAGGCCCTCCTGGTCGGCGAGGA
>DATFRM010000389.1:0-5558 GCA_035263265.1 Actinomycetes bacterium | reverse complement strand
TCCCTGTTCCCGCCGCGTCGACCACACAGTTGACCATGGCGTCGAGGTTGGCGTCGTGCAGCGTGTTGATCGCGTCCTGCTCGGACATGCCGATTACGCCGGGCACCTCAACCTTCTCGGGTGCCTTCGAGACGGTCAGGTTCACCGTGCTGCCGGCCGGGACCGAGGTCCCGCCCTCCGGATCCTGCTGGAGCACGACGCCGGGCGGGCCGGGATCGTCGACGTGTTGCACATTGACCGCGAAACCGAGCCCCTCGAGCTGGCTGGTGGCGTCAGCTTCGCTCTTGTTCCGGACGTCCGGCACCTCGACCATCTGTGGCCCGCTGGAGATGAACAGGGTCACCGTGCTGCCGCGGTTGATCTCCTCGTTGGCCTTCGGGTCGGTCCGGACCGCACGACCTTTTTCGATCCGATTGCTGGGCACTTCCTCGATGGGGTCGGCAACCTTGAACCCGGCCGTCTCGAGCGCCTGAATCGCATCATTGCGGCTAAGACCCGCCACGCTCGGGATGGCGACCAGGTCCTGGCCCTTGGACATGCAAAGTGTGACGGTGCTGTTGACGTCGGCCTGGGCGTTCGCGGCGGGGGTCTGGTCCACGACGACACCCTTCGGTTCGTCGCTGAACTTGGCGCAGCTCCCATTGACATCAACCTGGAACCCGGCCGCCGTCAGTGTTGCCCGCGCGGCTTCCTCTGTCTGACTGATCACGCCGGGCACGGTTGCCTGCTTGGTGTCGTTGCCGAGCAACGCCCGGCCGAACAGCGTGGCCAGCACGAACACGGCGATCACTGCCAGCGCGATCATCGCGTAGGTGGCGCCCCGGCGCGGCGGAGGCTGCGGCGGTCCGGGCGGGTACGGCCGTGGACCGCCGGCCCCGGGCGGGATGACCTGGGTCGGGCTTATCACCTGGGTAGCCGCGGCGGCCGGCAGGTTCTGGGTTGCTCCGTAGCCGAGCCCGCCGGCCGCAAGGGTGGCCATGACCGGGCGGCCGTCGAGCACACGCTCGATGTCCTCGCGCATCTCGTCCGCGGTCTGGTAACGGTCGTCCGGGTCCTTCGCGAGCGCCTTCATGACGACCGTGTCCAGGTCCGGCGACACCTCGTCGTCGTAGTACGAGGGCGGTCGCGCCTCCTCCCGGACGTGCTGGTAGGCGACCGAGACGGGTGAGTCGCCGACGAACGGCGGCCGGCCGGTGAGCAGCTCGTAGAGCAGGCAACCTGTCGAGTAGAGATCGCTGCGGGCGTCGACATGCTCGCCCTTGGCCTGCTCGGGCGACAGGTACTGTGCGGTGCCGATGACCGCCGACGTGGCGGTCATGGTGACACCGGCGTCGGCGACCGCCCGGGCGATGCCGAAGTCCATGACCTTGACCGCGCCGCTGCGGGTCAGCATCACGTTGCCCGGCTTGATGTCGCGGTGCACGATGCCGTTGCGGTGGCTGTACTCGAGCGCTTGCAGCACCCCCGCGGTGATCTCCAGCGCCCGCTCCGGCAGCAGTCGACGGCCGGATTGCAGCAGGTCGCGCAGGGTCGAGCCCTCGACGTACTCCATGACGATGTACGGCAGCGACGTGCCGTTGATGACGTCCTCACCGGTGTCGTACACGGCGACGATGGCCGGATGGTTGAGGGACGCTGCGGACTGTGCCTCCCGGCGGAACCGCGCCTGGAACGTCGCGTCACTGGCCAGATCCACGCGCAGCATCTTCACCGCGACGTTGCGGCCGAGCCGGGTATCCCGCGCCATGTGGACCTCGGCCATGCCACCGCGGCCGAGCACCCCACCCAGCTCGTAGCGCCCGCCGACAAGGCGTGGCTGATCCATCAGTCGAACCCTTCTTATTGCCCCATGCGCAGTCTGCACCGCAACGGGGCAACGGTACCCCGTTCCGCGCCAGTACCGAGTGGCGCATATGCAGTTGCACTGCTTTGTACGATGTCGGCGCTGGTTTCGTTGCTCGGTCGTGCGCAGAGCACCGGATTGCGGCTATCCACCGGCGGAACCGAACACGTAACCGATCACACTTGCGATCACCGCGATCGCGCCCCAGACCAGCAGGAACTCGATTCGGCGCTCGGCAGGCACCACGGCATCCAGGCCGAACGGCAGCGGGACGTCGGCACCGCGCGGCCGATCCACGCTGGTGGCCGGGAGTAGCACTGTTTGGGCCGGAGCCTGAGGCGGTAGAGCGGCTGGGGTCTGAGGCGGTAGAGCGGCCGGAGCCTGCGCCGGCGGAGCGGTTGGAACCTGTTCCTGCGGAGGCGTCGGGGCCGGCACCATCTGAGCTTGCGAGGGCTGGGCGGCCTGGATCGACGCGGGCTGGCCCAGCGGGCCGGTCATCGCTGCGGTTGGCGGACCACCGTCCAAGTCGGCCGGCGGTATCGGATCGGGTCCGTTCGGCCCGACTCCAAGCCCGTGCGCTGGAACCGGAGCGGCGCCGAGCGCGTGTGCCGGTGCGGTCCCGGCACCGCCGGATCCGGGTAACGGACCGACCGTCGACCCGGCCGCTGCGACGTGGGCAGCGGCGCTCTCCGCCCGATGTAGTGCGACGGCGTTGCGCTGATCCTCGACCGGCATTTGTAGATCCGGGTCGTCCTCGACCACCCGCCGCCGGCGGCCGGTCGGCGGTGGGAAGTCGGCAACGACCTCGACATCCATCCGCATCGCCGCGCGCAGGCCGGCGATCTCACGAGCAAGCACGCCGGCGCTGACCGGGCGCTGCGCCGGATCCTTGGCGAGCATTCTGGCGGCGAGCGCGCGCACCTGTTCCGGAACGGCGTCCGCCAGCGCCGGCGGCTCGTCGTTGACCTGCGCCATCGCGACCTTGACCGGATTGTCTCCGGAGAAGGGCCGGCTGCCGGCCAGGCACTCGTACAGCACGATGCCCAGCGCGTAGATATCCGAGGCCGCGGTCGCATCCTTCCCGCTGGCTTGCTCGGGCGAGAGGTAGTGCGCGGTTCCCATCACGATGCCGGTGCCGGTCATGCTGCCGTCTCCGACCGCCTTGGCGATGCCGAAGTCGGTGATCTTGACCTGGCTGCCCGGCGTGATCATTAGATTGGCAGGCTTGATGTCGCGATGTATCACCCCGGAGTCGTGGGCGGACTGCAATGCCATCGCAGCCTGGCCGACATAGCGCAGCGCGAGATCCACGTCGAGGCCCGCCGAGCCGGCCCGGCCGATCAGCGCGCTCAGCGGCTCTCCCGGTACCAGCTCCATGATCAGGTAGGCCTGGCCGTCCTGCTCGCCGTAGTCGAACAGCGCGGCAATGCCCGGATGGCTGATCAGCGCGGTGGTGCGCGCTTCGGCCCGGAACCGGCCGAGGAAGCCCGAATCGCCCGCCAGCTCGGACCGCAGCACCTTGGCCGCTACCCAGCGGTTGAGCAACTCGTCGGCGGCACGCCACACCTCGCCCATACCGCCTCGTGCGATGAGGTCGGTCAACCGATAGCGGTCGCCGAGCAGTTGGTCGGTAGCCGGTGTCACCGCAGGTATGCCTCCATGACGGACTTCGCGATCGGAGCGGCCAGGCGGCCGCCGCTGATGTCCGAAGGATCATCCAGACCAGATTCCACCACGACCGCGACCGCGATCTGCGGGTCGTTGGCCGGGGCGAACGAGACGAACCAGGCGTGCGGCCTGGTGCCCGGTCCGTGCTGCGCGGTCCCGGTCTTACCGGCGACCGGTATGCCGGGAATCTGGGCGTTCTGGCCGGTCCCGTTCTCCACCACATCGACCATCATGCTGGTCAGGGCGCTGGCCACCTCCGGCGAGATCGCGGGCTGGTTCGGCATCGGCTTCGGCTCCGCCGTGAATACCGGAGTGAGGTCCGGCCCGCGAACTTCCTGGACCAGGTACGGCTGCATGACCACGCCGCCGTTCGCCACCCCGGCCGCGATCATCGCCGCCTGCAGTGGGGTGATCGCGACATCGAACTGGCCGATCGCTGAGAGCGCTGTCTGCGGCGGGTCGGCATCCTCCGGGAAGATGCTGGTCGCCTCCTGCATCGGGAAGTCCAGGTCCTGGTTGAGTCCGAAACGCTCGGCGGTCGCCTTGAGCTTGTCCGCGCCCAGATCGAGCCCGATCGCGCCGAACGCGGTGTTGCAGGAGATCCGCAGCGCATTGAGCAAGGTGGTGCGGTTGTCGGGCCCGCACGGTCGCCCGTCGTAGTTGGGTAGAACTCGGTCAGTTTGCGGCAGATCCAGCGCAGCCGGCCCTGGCACCTCGGTGTCGGGCGTGTAGCCGTTGGACAGCGCCGCCGCGGCGGTCACGACCTTGAACACCGAGCCCGGCGGGTAACGGTGCAGGATCGCCCGATTGTCCAGCGGCTGGTCCGGATCGGCCTCGAGCTGCTTCTTGGCCCGGGTTGCCTCGTCGATGTTGTTGCTGGCCAGCTTGTTCGGGTCGAAGGACGGCACGCTCGCCATCGCGAGGATGGCCCCGGTGCGGGGATCGATCGCGACGACCGCGCCCTTGCGTCCGGTGTCCACCAGGCCCTGGTATGCGGCCTGCTGCGCTTGGTCGTCGATGCTCAGCCGCACGCTGCCGGCTCGCCGCCGGTTGTTGGTCAGCAGATCCAGTACCCGGCGGACGAAGAACTCGTCTGCGGTGCCATTGAGGAATGAGTTCTCCGAGCGTTCGATTGCGGTAGCGCCGAATGCCGGCGAAATGTAACCGGTCACCGGCGCGTAGACCGGGCCGTCGGCGTAGACCCGTTGAAACTTCAGATCGCCGCGCTTGGTCTCCCGGGAGAACGCGATCTCCCGATCCCCGACCAGGATCGGGCCGCGCGGCCTCGAGTACTCGGCAAGCAGGGTGCGTCGGTTGTACGGCTTGTCCCGATAGTCGTCGGCGGTCACCACCTGGCGGACGTTCGCGTTGATCAGTAGCGCGAACAGCATCAGGGAGGCGACCACCGCCATCCGGCGTAGCGGCTTGTTCATGTCTTCATCACCTGTGTTGCATCGTCCGGTGCGGCCGGCATTGTGGTCGTCGCATCGGGCTGGATCGGAACGGGCCGCCGCGCACTGTCACTGATCCTCAGCACCAACGCCACCAGAGCCCAGTTCGCCACCAAGGACGAACCGCCGTACGACAGGAACGGCGTGGTCAGACCGGTCAGCGGGATCAGCCCGGTCACCCCGCCGACGACCACGAACACCTGCAACGCCATCGAGAACGCGAGCCCGGCGGCGAGCAGTTTGCCGAACGGATCGCGAACCCCGATCGCGGCGCGTATGCCGCGTTCGACCAAGATCGCGTACAGCAGCAGTATCGCCATCAGCCCGGTCAACCCGAGCTCCTCGCCGAACGCCGCGATGATGAAGTCGGTGCTTGCGTACGGCACTCGGGCCGGCAGCCCCTGGCCGAGCCCGCTGCCCAGAATCCCGCCACTGGCCAGGCCGAACAGCCCTTCCATCAGCTGGTAGCTCTGGCCGGACTGGTAGTACGCCTCGGGGTTGAGCCAGGTGTCCACCCGCAACGCGACGTGGCTGAACAGGTGGTAGGCCATGAACGCGCCGGATGCGAACAGCACGACGCCGAACAGCAGCCACGA
>DATFRM010000388.1:0-2925 GCA_035263265.1 Actinomycetes bacterium | reverse complement strand
CCAGCACATCCTCGACGCGGTCATCACGACCGGCACGCTGGCCGCCGGTGAGCCGGTGTGGAGCGAGCGATCCATCGTCGACCTGCCGGATCCGGAGCAGTCCATCCCGGTGCCGGAGCGGACGCCGACCGGTATTCCGGTCGGGATCGCCGCGGTCGTGGATGCTCGGATGGATCCGCGGATGCCCTGGCTGTCCGGCCGTCCGGAGGGTGCGCCGGAGATCCGCTCCTGGATCCGGTTCAAGGACGGTCGCGAGCCGGATTCGGTGGCGTTGCCGTTCTTCGCCGACGCGCTGCCGCCGGTCACATTTGCCCAGGGCCGGTTCGGCTGGGTGCCCACCGTGCACATGTCGGTGCTGGTCAGAGCGCTGCCGGTGGCCGGCTGGTGCCGGGTGCGGAGCAGGGGAGGGCTCGAGGCGGGCGGCTTCCTCGATGAGGAGGTCCAGGTCTGGGACTCGGCCGGCCGACTGGTCGCGCACGGCCACCAGCTCGCCGCCGCGCCGCGCTAGCCGCGTACCCTCGCTAGCCGCGTGCGCTCCCTGCCCGGTCCCCGGAGCCGAGCCAGGGTCGATCAGATACCCCTGGTGGGTATAGGCTGAGGCGCATGAGCGCCGCAGACGTCGTCGTAGTCGTTGCCACCGCGCTGGGGCTGGTCGCGCTCGGCTGGTTCTTCTTCGGACCGCGCCGAGCGGGCACCGCCGCGCTCGACGGCGGGGTGCAGCGGATCGAGGTGACGGTGCGCGGTGGCTACCGTCCGGACGTCATCCGGGTGCGTCAAGGGGTTCCGGTCGAGCTGGTGTTCGACCGGCAGGAGTCCGGCGAGTGCACATCCAGGGTGGTGTTCCCGGCCCTGCGAGCGAGCGCCGCGCTACCGGCGTACCAGCGCACCACCGTCCGTCTACAGCCGACCGAGCCGGGCGTGGTGACCTTCGCCTGCGGCATGAACATGGTGCACGGCAAGCTTCTGGTCGAGTCCGCCGGCTCCAACGGTTCCAACGGCTCGCCGCCGGTCGCGCCGGCGGCAGGAGCGCACGAGGTCGACCACGAGACCGCGCCACCGCCGCCACGGACCGCCGCCGAGGAAGAGGCCGCCGACGCGGCCGAACGGCGGGCGGAGATCGCCGACCTGACCCGGCGGGTGGTGGTGGGGGCGCTGCTGACCGCGCCGGTACTGCTCGCGGTGATGCTGGAATCGCTGCTTGGCGAGGATCGGGTGCCGGGTCTGCTCCTGGAGCCGTGGTCCCAGCTCGCACTGGTCACTCCGGTGATGTTCTACACCGGCTGGCCGATCCATCGCATCGGCTGGCTCAGCCTGCGCAACCGCACCGCCGAGATGAACACGCTCATCACGCTGGGCACCACCGCGGCCTACGGGTTCAGCCTGCTCGTGACGGTGGCGCCAGGACTGCTGCCGGCAGATGTTCGCGAGGTCTACTACGAAGCCGTCGGGGTGATCCTCACCCTGATCCTGCTCGGACGGTTGCTCGAGGCTAGGGCGAAGGCCGGCACCGGTGAGGCGATTCGCGCGCTACTCGGCCTGCAGGCCCGCACCGCCCGGGTCCGCCGCGGCGACACCGAACTGGAGATCCCGGTCGAGGACGTGGTAGTCGGCGACGAGATCGTGGTCCGCCCCGGGGAGAAGATCCCGGTCGATGCGGTCGTACTGTCCGGGACGTCCGCGGTCGACGAGTCGATGGTGACCGGCGAGCCGATCCCGGTCTCCAAACGGGCCGGCGACCCGGTCATCGGCGCGACCGTCAACGGCACCGGCTCGCTTCGGGTGCGGGCGGCGAAGGTCGGCGCGGACACAGTGCTCGCCCAGATTGTCCGGTTGGTCCAGCAGGCGCAGGCCTCCCGGGCGCCGATCCAGCGCCTCGCCGATGCCATCTCCGCCTACTTCGTGCCGGCCGTGATCGGCATCGCGCTGGTCACGTTCGCTGTGTGGTTCGTCGCCGGGCCGCCGCCCGCGCTGACCCAGGCGCTGGTCTCTGCCGTTGCCGTCCTGATCATCGCCTGCCCGTGTGCGCTGGGCCTGGCGACCCCGCTGTCGATCATGGTAGCGACCGGGAAGGGCGCGCAGGCGGGCATCCTGATCCGCTCGGCCGAGGCGCTGGAGACCGCGCATCGGCTCGACACGATCGTCCTGGACAAGACCGGCACGGTCACCGCCGGCAAGCCGGCGCTTACCGACCTCCATCCGGTCGGCGGGTTCGGGTCCGACGAGTTGCTCGCGATCGTCGCGGCTGCCGAAGCCGACAGCGAACATCCGCTGGCCGCCGCTATCGTCGCCGGCGCCCAGGCGCACGAGCTTGCGGCACCCGCCGCTAGCGATTTCCGCTCGGCGACCGGCAAGGGCGTCCGGGCTACCGTGTCCGGCCGCGAAGTGCTGGTCGGTACCGGCCGGCTGCTGGCCGAGGCGGGTATCGAGACCGCCGACCTGGATCGGCTCGCCGCCGACCTGTCCGCGCAGGGAAAGACCCCGGTGCTGGCCGCGGTCGACGGCCGACCGGCCGGCGTTCTCGGGGTGGCGGACACGGTCAAGCCGGACTCGGCCGCGGCGATTGCCGCGCTACAGCGGATGGGCCTCGACGTCGTCATGCTGACCGGCGACAGCCGGCGTACGGCCGCCGCCATCGCCAGGCAGGTCGGGATTCGCCGGGTGCTGGCCGAAGTGCTGCCCGAGCACAAGGCGGAGGAGATCCGCCGGCTCCAGGCCGAGAGCGGCCGGGTGGGCATGGTCGGTGACGGCATCAACGATGCGCCGGCGCTGGCCCAGGCCGACATCGGACTGGCCATCGGCACCGGTACGGATGTGGCGATCGAAGCGGCGGACATCACGCTGATGTCGGGCTCGCTGGCCGGCGTGGTGACTGCGATCGACCTGTCCCGCGCGACCATGCGCAACATCCGGCAGAACCTGTTCTTC
>DATFRM010000387.1:0-2220 GCA_035263265.1 Actinomycetes bacterium | reverse complement strand
GAACTGCAGCTCGTAGCGAGCCAGCGACCGCATCGCGTCATGCCGTTGCAGCGAGTGCTCCGCCCACAGCAGCTCCACCAGGGAACGACCGATCATCTCAGGGTGCTCATGGGTCTGGGCGAAGTGCCCGGGCACCACGCGCGCGCCCAGCTTCCACCGGCCGGTGTGTGCGACCTGGCCGCCGGCCAGCAGCCGCAGGAAGTGCGACTTGCCGGAGCCGTTGCTGCCGAGCACCGCGACCCGCTCGCCGAAGAAGATCTCTACCGAGAACGGGCGCATCAGACCGGTGAGCTCGAGGTCCTCCGCCGTGATCGCGCGAATCCCGGTACGGCCGCCCTGCAGCCGCATCCGGACCTTCTGATCGCGCGGCTTCTCCTCCGGCGGCCCGGCCTCCTCGAACTTGCGCAACCTGGTCTGCGCCGCCTGGTACTGGCTGGCCATACTGTCGTTGTAGGTCGCCTTGATCTTCAACCGGAGCACCAGCGCCTTGAGCTTGGCATGTTCCTCGTCCCAGCGCCGGCGCAGCTCCTCAAGCCGCTCGATCCGATCGGTCCGCGCCTCGTGGTAGGTGGCGAAGCTGCCACCATGTACCCACGACCGGCCGTCCTCGATCGTCACGATCCTGGTCGCCGCCCGCGACAGCAGCTCGCGGTCGTGGGAGATGAACAGCACCGTTTTCACCGACTCGCGCAGCGCGTTCTCCAGCCACAGCTTGCCCGGTACGTCCAGGTAGTTGTCCGGCTCGTCCAGCAGCAGCACCTCGTCCGGGCCGCGCAGCAGCGCCTCCAGCGCGAGTCGCTTCTGCTCACCACCGGACAGTGTGCGCAGCCCCCGGTACTGCGCGCGCTCGTACGGCACGCCGAGCGCGGCCACTGTGCAAGTGTCCCACAGCACTTCCGCGTCGTAGCCGCCGGCATCGCCCCAGTCGGCCAGCGCCTGCGCGTAGCGCATCTGGGTCGGCTCGTGGTCTTCGTGCTCCATCATGGCCAGCTCGGCCGCGTCGAGCGCGGCGGCGGCCTGCTGGACCCGCGGCGGCGCCACGCCGAGCAGCAGGTCGCGCACCGTCGAGTCGTCCCGGACCGAGCCGATGAACTGGCGCATCACCCCGAGCCCGCCGCTGGTGGTGACCGTGCCGGACTTGGGCAGTAGATCGCCGGCGATCATCCGGACCAGCGTGGTCTTACCCGCGCCGTTCGGGCCCACCAGCGCGACCTTGGCGCCGTCGGCGACCCGGAACGAGACGTCGGCGAACAGCACCCTGCCGTCAGGCAGCTGGTGCCGGAGCTTGGTTACTTCGACGTGGCCCACGGTTGCCGAGTCTGACTGGTCAGCCCGGTTGATCGCGAACCGATTTCGGCTACGGCAGCTGGAGCAGCCAGTCCTTTCCCCGCCCGCCGCTCGCGGTCGACTCGCTGACCAGGAACCTGTTGGCGCCGCCTTCGCGGACGGTCAGCTCGCGGCCGGTGCCGTCGTCCGGGGTGCTCATGGTCAGGATCGCGCCCCAGGACGGCAGGTACAGCCACAGGCCCTCGGTGTGGAACGTGGCGCTGTCCGGGTTCCAGATCTGACCGGCGAGCCCGGTCCGGGCCGCATTGGCGACGTCCAGGTCCTTCACGGAGGGCACCGGCCGCGCTCCGGATCCATCCAGGCGGGCCACGTGCAGGTCGGGTGTGCCGCCGGCGAACCCGACGTTCTTCGCGGCGTCCCAGAGGATCGCGTCTCCCGTAGTCAGGTAACTGCTCGCCGGGGCCGCCACCAACTGCCGCGCGACGACCTTCGGCCCGATCGGCTGCCGCCAGATGCCCTCGGTCACGCCGTCGTAGTGCAGGTAGTACAGCTGGTTGGCGGCGAATCGCGGGGCCCGAGCGTCCTCGGCCAGTAGCTCGAGTGGCGCGCCGCAGCTTGCGGCCAGGTACAGGTCGGATGCCTCCGACATGGTCCGGCCGTCGCCGAACGAGCCGATGGACAGCGCGAACCCACCACCGCCGACCGCGATGCTCATCAGCGCATTACCGGTGTCCGGATACAACACGCCGTGCGGATCGGACCGTGGAACGTCGATGGTGTGCACGGCCCCGGTGGCGCGGTCGAGGCAGCGCAGAGTCAGGTTCCGCTGCCGATAGCCGCCCTCTACGCGCTCGTGCTGGGCCTCCATCCACACCACCGTGGACTCGTCGCCGGCCGCGTAGTCGACGTACGGCAGCCTGGCCTTGGCGAGCA
>DATFRM010000386.1:0-4355 GCA_035263265.1 Actinomycetes bacterium | reverse complement strand
ATCCGGATCCCATTCGGCGGGCTCTGCGTCGCCTCGCCGCAGTTGTCCTTGGGCGTCAGGAACATGACCGAGCCGGCATTCCTCGCTCCGATGATCTTCTGCTGGATCCCGCCGATCGGGCCAACCGTGCCGGTGTCGTCGATGGTGCCAGTGCCGGCAATGAGCTTGCCCCCGGTCATCTCGCCCGGAGTGAGTTTGTCGACGATTCCCAAGGCGAACATCAGGCCGGCCGACGGCCCGCCGATGTCCTCGATCCGGAAGTTGACGTCGAACGGAAACTCGTAGCCGTACTCCACCCCGATGCCGATCCTTGCCTTGCCGTCCGCATCGGCCACGGTCGAGATGTCCAGCGTCCGGTCCTGCCCGCCCCGCTTTACCTCGATGCTCACCTGCTCGCCCGGATCGTGCGCGGTAATGCGGGTGGTGACGTCTTCCAGAGTCTTCACCTGGTGCCCGTCGACGGCGACGATGATGTCCCCGGCTTGCAGCTTTCCGTCCGCCGGCGCTCCCGGTGCCACGCCGCTCACCAGCAGGTAGGTACTGGTCGGGGCGATCCCGAGCTCCTTGAGTGCGGCCGCGGTGGCGTGCTGCTGGGACATCTCCATCTGCTCGGCGTTCTCCTGCCGGATCTGTTCCTGGGTTTGGTTGGCGTCCGGGTAGATCAGCTCGCGCGGCACGATCGCCACGTGCGGGTCGAGCCAGCCCTGTAGCGCCTCGAACAGCGTCATCGGGTAGTTCTTGGGGCTGATCCGCACGGTGGTGAGGTCGAGCTGACCGTTCCCGGTCGGATAGGTCTTCCGGCCGGAGATCGTGATCAGCGGCTTGCCGTTGGCGTCGTTGCCAAGCGTGTTGGTCGCCGGGCCCGGGCGCATCGCCGAGTACGGCACCGGGAAGAAGACCGCCATCGCGGTGATCAGCGCCACCAGCAGACCGGCCGCCAGTGCGACGGTGGCGGCGCGACGACTCATGCCGCAGACCTTATGTCAGGTTCCTGAGCAAATGCTTAGCGCACCGGCTGGTCACCGCCGAGTGCCAGGGCCGTCCTTGGGGCGGCGGATGACCACATTGGGCCGCGCCAGCGCCCGCCGGAAGCGCTCGATGTCCTCGATCGAGCCGAACGCGTGACGTGATCGAGACCGGCGCCATCGGGCGGCAGCGGTCACCCAGGCTGCGGCGAGAAGCGTCGCGCCGATCGGCACCAACCACCAGGCGAGCGCACCCATGCGTTCAGCCTACGCAGCCGGTCACGTCGCGGGTCAGAGCGCGCCCACCCACTCGTCGGTGCCGTCGGCGAACAATTGGTGCTTCCAGATCGGGACCGATTCCTTCAGATCGTCGATCATCCGCCGGCAGGCTGCGAACGCCTCGGCCCGATGTGGGCACGCGACCGCGACCACCACCGCCAGATCGCCGATGGCCAGGTCGCCGATCCGGTGCACCGCGGCCAGCGCCACCACTGGGAAGTCCGTGACGACCTTCCCCGCCACCTCACCGAGCACCGATCCGGCGCTGGGATGGGCCGAGTAGCCGAGCCGGGTCACCGAGCGGCCGCCGTCGTGATCCCGCACGGTCCCGATGAACAGCGCGATCCCGCCGGCCTCCGGATCGGACACGGCTGCGAGCACCTCGTCCACCGACAGCGGGGTGTCCCGCAGCGCCAGCAGCCGGATCACATCCGAGCTCATCAGCCACCTCGCCGTTTCTTCCTGGCTCGCCGGACCAATGCGGCCGTTCCGATCACCGCAACCGTCGCACCGGCCGCACCAATCGTGGCATCACGGCGGCCAAGCCGCCGAGCGGCCACCGCGTGATGCCCGCTGACCTGCTCCAGCAGCGCCTGCAGCGCGGTCACGTTGTCGTGCTCGGGTCGCCAGCCGGCCGCGCGCAGCCGGGCCGCGGACACCACCCAGGGATAGGTCACGTAGGACAGATCGCTGGCCGGGGCCGGGGTCAGACCGAGCCGATGCAGCCGCTCCGCGGTACCGAAGGCCAGCGAGGCGGGCAATTCGATGTGCCGCATCCCGGACAGCCGTTCGACCTCGGCCTGATCGAGGAAGCCCTCGCAGCCGACCGTGAGCACCCCTTCGGCTCGGCCGGTCGCCGCCAGCTCGAGCGCACTGACCAGGTCGTCGAGATGGCAGAACTGCCAGCGCGGCTCGCCGTCCCTGACCACCAGCAGCCGCGGTGCTTCGAAATGCCGGGTGAGCACCGTGTCGATCCCAGGGCCGACCAGCATCGCCGGGCGTAGCACGGTGACCGTGAGCCCCGGATGGGCTTTCGGCGCCCGCTGCGCCAGCCGCTCGATCTCGAGCAGATCGCGGACCAGCGATCCGTTGGCCTGCGCCCGCAGCGGCGCGTCCTCGGGCAGCGGCACCGGATTGTCGGGATGGGCGCCGTAAACCATCGCGCTGGTACACAGCACCACCCGGCGCACCCCGGCGGCAGCCGCCGCGGTCAGGATGGTCTGGGTGCCGCGCACGTTGAGCGCGCTCCGCCCGGCCGACTCGGCTCCGACCGAGGTATCGACGGCCAGATGCACGATCGTGTCCACCCCGGACAACCGGTCGGCGATGATCGGGTCCCGCACATCCAGGATGCGCCAGGTGACCCCGTCGAGCGGGCCGCGGCGATCATCGATCGCGATCACCCGGCGAACGTTCTCGTTCCGGCTCAACCGGGTGGCCAGGGCCAGGCCGACGCCGCGCGCCGCGCCGGTCACGGCGACGACGAGCTGGCTGGTCCGCCGGGAACGCGCGCGGCGGGCACCGGTGGGCACCTGGGAACCTCTTCTCCCGTACCGTGGTTGGACTAGCAGATATGAAACGTTTGCCCCTCCATCCTGCCCGAGCCGACGGCCGGGCGCTGATCCATGTCGCTTCTGTAGGAGCCACCGCGTGACCGACAATCCGAAGGATCCGGGCGATTCGCCCGAAGGCCCGCTCGATCCGATCAGTGCCATGTTCGGCGCTGCCGATCCGGCGCAGCTCGGCGCGGCCTTCCAGCGGCTCGGTCAGCTGCTGTCGTACGAGGGTGGGCCGGTCAACTGGGAGCTCGCCCATGAGGTAGCCCGGCAGGTGGTCGCCGCCGGCGGTGACCGGTCGGTGCTCGACAGCGAGTCGGCGGCCGTGGCCGAGGCAGTCCGGCTGGCCGAGCTGTGGCTCGACCCGGTGACCACGCTCCCCGCGGGTGCTACCCAAGCGGTGGCCTGGAGCCGTGCCGAGTGGGTCGAGGCGACGCTCCCGGCCTGGCAGGAGTTGATCGCGCCGCTGGCCGAACGGGTGGTAGCGGCAATGGGCGAGGCGATGCCCGGCCAGCTGCCGCAGATGGCAGCTCCCCTGCTCGGGGTGTTCCGGCGGCTGGGCGGTGCGATGTTCGGCGGGCAGGTCGGACAGGCGGTCGGCGGGCTGGCCGCCGAGGTGGTCAGCTCGACCGATATCGGACTGCCGCTGGGTCCGGCCAAGCGAGCCGCGCTCTTGCCGGAGAACGTCGCGGCGTTCGGCGCCGGGCTGGAGGTGCCCGACGACCAGATCAGGCTGTTCCTGGCGCTGCGCGAGGCCGCGTATCACCGGCTGTTCCGGCACGTGCCCTGGCTGCGGGCGCGGCTGTTCCACGCGATCGAGGCCTACGCTGCCGAGATCAAGATCGACACCGCCCGGATCGAGGAGGCGATCGGCCAGCTCGATCCCACCAACGCGGAGGCACTGACTGCCGCGCTGTCATCGGGCATGTTCGAGCCCGAGCAGTCGCCCGAGCAGGCAGCGACGCTGGCTCGGCTGGAGACGCTGCTCGCGCTGGCCGAGGGCTGGGTGGACGAAGTGACCGCCACCGCCGCGGCGCCGCACCTGCCAGCCGCGGCGGCGCTGCGCGAGACGATCCGGCGCCGGCGGGCGGCCGGCGGGCCGGCCGAGGCCACGTTCGCCTCGCTGGTCGGGCTCGAGCTGCGGCCGCGCCGGCTGCGGGAGGCGGCGGTGCTGTGGCGGCAGCTCGCCGAGCAGCGCGACATCGAGGGACGCGACGCGATCTGGGAGCACCCGGATCTGATGCCGGATACCGACGACCTCGACGATCCGAGCGGGTACCTGCACCGGACCGAGATCGACCTGGCGGTACCAGACCTGACCGTCGATCAGGCCGGGACGACCAGCGACCGGGACGAGGCCGACGACACGGACCGGACCGCCGAACAGGCCGCGACGGCCGGGGACCGGGACGACTCCGACCATGCGGACGGCACCGAGGATCGGGCTGGGACGACCGAAGATCAGGCGGGTCCCACCGGGGACCAACCCGACAACGACGAGGGTTCTCCGGACGGCCGCAGCACGCCGGGGCTCTGAGCCAGCAACGCCCTCGTC
>DATFRM010000385.1:0-6759 GCA_035263265.1 Actinomycetes bacterium | reverse complement strand
CCGCCGATGTGGACCGGGTCCTCGGCATCGTCGCCCTGACCGGGCACGCCGACCAGGTCGTGTCGCGCCTGTCGGGTGGCGAGGAGGCCCGAGTCTCGCTCGCGGTCGCCCTGCTCGGCCGGCCCGAGATCCTCATCCTCGACGAGCCGACAGTCGGACTCGACCCGGTGCTCCGGCGAGATCTGTGGGGGCTGTTCGGGCGGCTCGCTGCCGGCGGCACCACCATGCTTGTGTCCAGCCATGTGATGGACGAGGCCGAACGTTGCCAGCGGCTGCTGCTGATGCGGGACGGCCGTTTGCTCGCCGATGAGACCCCGGCCGAGCTGCTGCAGCGGACCGGAACCGCCGATATCGGAGCCGCGTTCCTACAGCTCATTGACCGGGAACAGCAGGAGGTGCATCGATGAACTCCGTCGCGATGTTCGCCACATCCGGACGGGTGCTGAGCCAGTTGCGCCATGATCACCGCACGCTGGCGATGCTGCTGCTCGTGCCCTGCCTGCTGCTTGGCCTGCTGCGCTGGGTGTTCGTGAACCAGGTGCAGACGTTCAACGTGATCGGCCCATTGCTGCTGGTGCTCTTCCCGTTCATCACCATGTTTATCGTGACCTCGATCGCCACGCTGCGCGAGCGCACCCAGGGCACGCTAGAGCGGCTGCTGACGATGCCGATCGGCAAGTTCGACTTCCTGGCCGGATATGCCATCGCGTTCGGCCTGGTCGCGATTGTCCAGGCGAGCCTGGCGTCCTGGGTCGCGATCGGGCTGCTCGACATGCAGGTGCAAGGCGCGGTGTGGCTGGTCGTGGTGGTCGCGGTGGCAGATGCGCTGCTCGGCATGGCGCTCGGCTTGCTGGTCAGTGCTTTCGCCCGTACCGAGTTCCAGGCCGTCCAGTTCCTGCCGGCCATCGTGTTCCCGCAGCTGCTGCTGTGCGGTCTGATCATCCCGCGGGAGAACCTGGATCGGCCGCTCGAGCTGGTCTCCAACGTGCTGCCGCTGTCGTATGCCGTGGACGCGATCAAGCACGTCACCACCAGTTCCGACATCACCGGCGCGTTCGTGTCGAATCTTGCCATCGTGGTGGGCTGCATCCTGCTCGCCTTGGTGCTCGGGGCCGCGACGCTGCGCCGGCGTACCACCTGACGCCGGACCTGCCATCCCGGTAGGGTCCGGCCGGGTCGGCGTAGCCGGTGCGGTGATTGCGTAGCCTGGATTCGCGCAGGTTGACGCCGATCTGCGGATTCAAGGAGGTTGCGCTCGTGCTTGGCCGTGCCCTGCTGTCTCTGTCGCATTCGGAGCGAGTGCGCCATCTGGTTGAGACGGCACCGATCTCCCGCAACGTGGTGGCCCGATTCGTCGCCGGTAAGGGGGCTGATGACGCGGTCCGGGCCAGCCAGGCGCTCATCCACAGCGACCTGAAGGTGTCCGTCGACCATCTCGGTGAGGACACCGTGGATCGAACCCAAGCGGAAGCTGTCAGGGACGCTTATCTCGACTTGCTGGCGCGGCTGTCCGACGCCGGACTGACCGGCTCGGCCGAGATCTCGGTCAAGCTGTCCGCGATCGGCCAGGCGCTCCCGGGCGACGGCGAGAAGATCGCCCTGGAGTACGCCCAGGGCGTCTCCTCGGCTGCGACCACCGCTGGCACCACCGTGACGCTGGACATGGAGGACCACACCACAACCGAGTCGACGCTGAGCATCCTGACCGAGCTGCGCAAGGACTTCCCGTCCACCGGGGCTGTGCTCCAGTCGTACCTGCATCGGACCGAGTCCGACTGCCGCGATCTGGCCACCGCTGGGTCGCGGGTACGGCTGTGCAAGGGCGCCTACAACGAGCCGGAATCGGTCGCCTACCAGGACACGGCCGCAGTTGACCGGTCCTACGTGCGCTGCCTCAAGATCCTCATGACCGGGCCCGGCTATCCGATGGTGGCCACCCACGACCCGCGACTGATCGAGATCGCCGGTGTGCTGGCCGCCCAGAATCGGCGCGAGCAGGGCAGCTACGAGTACCAGATGCTGTACGGGGTCCGCCCGGACGAGCAGCGCCGGCTCGCCCGCGCCGGCGAGCGGGTCCGGGTCTATGTGCCGTACGGGGAGGAGTGGTACGGCTACCTGATGCGCAGGATGGCGGAGCGGCCCGCGAACGTGGCCTTCTTCCTACGCGCGCTGTTGACCAAGGGATGAGGCCGGGTTCATGACTTCGCGGGTCGCCGTGCTGGGCACCGGCAAGATGGGCGAGGCGCTGCTCTCCGGCATGCTGCGGGCCGGCAAGGCGCCGGGCGACCTGGTGCTGACCGCGCGTCGCCGGGATCGGGCCGAGCTGCTGCAGCAGCGGTACGGGGTGGAGGCGGTCGGCAACATCGAGGCGGCGAAGGGCGCCGACACGCTGATCCTCACGGTCAAACCGCAGGACATGACCGCCCTGCTCGAGGAGCTCGGGTCCTGGATCCCGGTCGACCGGCTGGTCATCTCGGTTGCCGCGGGCATCCCCACCGCGTTCATCGAGAGTCGCCTGGCCGACGGCGTCCCGGTGGTACGGGTCATGTCCAACACCCCGGTGCTGGTCGACGAGGCGATGAGCGCGATCTCGGCCGGCGCGCACGCGGCCGAGGCGCACCTGCGCCGCACCGAGGAACTGCTGGCACCGGTCGGAAAGGTGCTGCGGGTGCCCGAGTCGCAGCAGGACGCGGTCACCGCGCTGTCCGGATCGGGCCCGGCGTACTTCTTCTACCTGGTCGAGGCGATGACCGACGCCGGCATCCTGCTCGGGCTGCCGCGAGCGGTTGCGCATGATCTGATCGTCCAGTCGGCGATCGGCGCCGCGGTGATGCTGCGCGATTCCGGCGAGCACCCGGTCACCTTGCGGGAAGCGGTCACCTCACCCGGCGGTACCACGATCAACGCGATCCGTGAGCTGGAGAATCACCGGGTCCGGGCCGCGTTCCTCGCCGCTATCGAGGCGGCCAGGGATCGCGCCCAGGAGCTAGGCAGCGTCTCCTAAGTCCTTGGCGGCGTGGCTAGCGGTGCCCGACGTAGGTCAGCAACCGATCGCTGCTGACACGCATGAGGACGTCTTGGTGTCGTCCAGCCACCGTGATCACAAGATCAAGGTGGTGTGCGAGTACGTCGGCAACATCCGGCTCCGGGCAACGCATCCACACGTGCCTGCCGACGACATTCTGTGCCTTGCGTTGGCTGAACTCTCGGTCTGTGGTGATGAGCGCCCCGCCGCAGTTGTGCGCCCAGACGGTGACGTCATCGTCGGCGCCGGTGGCTAAACCAGCCTCGCTCGCCGTGGTTACATCGTGGTCTTGTCGTCGGAGCATGTCGCCGACGCTTGCGGCGATGCCGTGGTCTAGGCAGAACAGCACCAGCTACCCGGCGAGACGGTCGCGCGCAGCGTCTACGTCTTCTGCGGTCAGGCTGGGGTACTCCCGCAGAATCTCATCGGTGGTATATCCACGGTGGAGAAACGCTTGCACGGTCGCGACGGGCACCCGAGTGCCTGCGAAGACCGGCTTCGAGGCCAGCACGCCGCGTCGTTTCTCGATCCGCCCATGCAGCCTCGCGGGCCGCGCGGTGGCGGTGTTGATATCGGCGCGGAACCTGTCGAGCGGTATGGCCATCTCTATGACCATCTGCCCGCGAGGCTCGTTGGTCTCCCAAGTGCCGTCCGGATGCTGGACATAGATGCGCCCGTCGTCATCCCTCGCGAAGCCGAGGGTGCTCAGCGGACTCCGATAAGCGACCCCCTGCCGACGGACGATCTTTCTGATCTCTTGGAGACTCGCGGTGTCCCGAAGCCATCCCGCGATGCGGAGCTGCAACACCTCATCCAACGTGTACAGGCGGACGATCTTTCGGCCAAGCCGATGAGACACGGACGGCTTGACTAGGCCCACCTCGTGCCAGTAACACAGCTTCCTGCGAGTGATCTTTGCTATCGCTGCCGCCTGCTTCTCCGGCACGAGCACGGCGGACGACTCCATGCCAGGCTGCTCCCCTTTCGATCCCTCTTCCGTGAAGTGTTGCGCAACAGCCGCGGAAGTACGCCCACGACACTCAAACCCCTGCCAGACCGTGATCGCAGCCAGTACACGAACTGCGTGACGAACGGAACGTCAGCGGCGACCGGGACGTACCGGAGGTGTCGAGGGAGCGGAGTGAACGACCGGCCGGTCGGCGACTGGACGCGCCCGCTCCTCCGGTGCGGGCGGACGACCCCACCGAGTATGGGATGACCGGTTTCCAGTCCAGCGGCGTTTACTTCCCGACCGAAGGCTGCTGGGAAGTCAGCGGACGAGTCGGCACGACAACCTTGAGCTTCGTGACGTTTGTGATCAAGCAGGATACGGATCATCTCGGCGGCTGACTCGATCCACTCGCCTGGCGCCGAACGCCCGGACCGCCGAGCAGCCAGGAGTGTCACTAGGGGTCGGACCGCCGGTGGCCCCGGATGCAGGCTGGTAAAACCCGGTAGCTGGCCATAGCCTGCCCGACGTGGCGGCCCCGTATCCGAACGCGCTGTCCGCATTCACGCTCGGCCAGCTCAGATTGCGCAACCGGATCGTGTCCACCGCGCACCAGACCACGCTCGTGCATGATCACCTACCGACCGACGATCTGGTCGCCTATCACGCCGCGCGGGCCGAGGGCGGGGTCGGCGCGATCTTCCTCGAAGCCACGGCGGTGCACGAGAGCGGGCTGCTCACGTCCCACACCCTTGGTGGCTACCTGCCGGCGATCGTCGATGGTTACCGCCGGCTCGCCGATGTCATCCACGGCCACGGCGCGGTGGTGTTCGTGCAGCTGTTCCACGGCGGACGGGAGCAGATCTCGACGGCACCGCGGCCGCCGGCACTGGCGCCGAGCGCGGTCCCGACGCAGCGGTTTCACGTGGAACCGCGCGCGATCACTGCCCGCGAGATCAAGGAGATCTTGGCCGGCTTCGAGCACGCCGCGCGCCTGGCCAGGGATGGCGGGCTGGACGGCATCGAGGTCTCGGCGGCGCACGGGTACCTGGCCGCCCAGTTCTTCACGCCGCGGACGAACCGGCGCACCGACTCCTACGCGGCCACCGTGGAGGGCGGGCTGCGATTCCTGACCGAGGCGCTGGCCGCGGTGCGCAAGGGCGCCGGAAGCGGACTCGCGGTAGGAGTCCGGCTGTCGGCAGACGAGATCGCGTTCGACCACGCCGGGCCGGAGGAGTGTGCGCACACAGCCGGCGCGATCGCCGATACCGGCCTGGTGGACTTCGTCAGCGCGGCACTCGGCCATTCGTCGACCTACCTGGGCTCGACCTACATCGTGCCGCCGCCACCGGTGGACCCGGTCGCGGTCGGCGGGCCGGCCCGACCGGTCCGGCTGGTATTGCCGCACTCGGTGGCGCTGATCGCCACCACCAGGGTGACCGAGCTGGCCGAGGCCGAGGCGCTGATCGAATCGGGCGTGTGCGACCTGGTCGGGATGACCCGAGCACATATCGCCGATCCGGATCTGGTCAGCAAGTCGGCCGCCGGGCGGCCGGTGATCCCGTGCATCGGCTGTAACCAGGGCTGCATCGGGCACTACCACGCCGGCCTGCCGATCGCGTGCACTATCAACGTGCGGACCGGCCGGGAGCGGGTTGTGCCGCGCCGGCCGGATACCCCGCAGGCGTCGAACCGCACCACGTTGGTGGTCGGCGGCGGACCGGCAGGGATCGCCGCCGCGCTGGCGGCGGCGGCGGCCGGGGACCGGGTCCGTCTGGTCGAGGCTACGCAGGAGCTCGGCGGCCAGCTCCGGATCGCCGGGAAGGCGCCGGGCCATGGCGAGCTGTGGAGCCGCTACCTGCGCTGGGTGACCGGCGAGCTGGACCGGCTCGGCGTCGAGGTGGCGCTGGGCGGGCCGGCTACGGCGACGGATTGTGCGCAGGCGCGGCGGGTCGTGCTGGCCACCGGGGCCTTGCCGTATCGGCCCGACCTTGTCCCCACCGAGTTCACGACCATCAACGCCTGGGATGCGATCGAAGGACCGGAGCTGGTCAGCGGTCCGGTCCTGGTTGCGGACTGGGGCGGCGGCTGGGACGGTCTCGATGCGGCCGAGGTGCTGGCCGGCCACGGCCGTACGGTCGTGCTCGCGGTGGCCGCCACCCATCCCGGCGAGACGCTGCATCAGTACCAGCGCAACCTCTACCTGGGCAGGCTCGACCGGCTCGGGGTCACCGTGCTCGCCGGTACCGAGCTGGCCGCGGCCGATGGGCGGCTGGTGTTGCGCAACGTGTTCTCCGGACGGACCAGCGAGCTGCCCGAGCTGCGCACGCTCGTACTCGCCGCCGGTCGGGTGCCCAACGACGCCTTGTGGGCGGAACTGGAAGGCCGGCCGGGGGTCGCACGGGCCGGCGACATGCTCGGTCCGCGCAGCATGGAGGAGGCGATCCTGGAGGGGACGGCCGCCGCCAGGTAGCCGGGACCTCCGGCCGCTGGGTGCGCCGGATGGTGAACCTACGATGTGGCGATGAGCTACCGGGCGGTACGAGTCGCTGCGTTCCTGCTGGTGATGGCCGTGGTGCTGGCCGGCTGTACGGGCGGTGGCAACGGCGACATCAAGCTGGGCACGGTGTCCCGAGGGACCGTCGTCGAGGTGGTCGAGGCGCCGGCAACCGTGGTAGCTCGGGCGGCCACCACGGTGACCGCTCCGGCCGTCGGTTCGGTGGACCAAGTGCGGGTCAGAAACGGCCAGCGAGTCCGGCGAGGTCAGGTCCTGCTCACCGTCGAC
>DATFRM010000384.1:0-4562 GCA_035263265.1 Actinomycetes bacterium | reverse complement strand
GACTTCGGGCTCCGGTACGACCCGTCCGGTCCAACCTCTCCCGACGAGGTGCGCCAGCAATTCCAGGAGGCATTCAGTACGGCCTGGCGCGGTGACGCCGAGGTTGACGGGTTCAACTCGCTGGTCCTGCGCGCGGGACTGCAATGGCGCGAGGCGATGATCTTGCGTGCCTACGCCAAGTACCTGCGACAGGCTGGCGTGAGCCTGTCCCAGGACTACATCGAGCAGTGCCTGACCGCGAACCTGCCGATAGCCCGGCTGCTGGTGAAGCTGTTCATCGCCCGGCTGAAGCCCAAGGCCCACTCCCGCAGAGCAACGGGCGACGGT
This sequence comes from Actinomycetes bacterium, assembly GCA_035263265.1. GTDB lineage: Bacteria > Actinomycetota > Actinomycetes > JAKEEW01 > JAKEEW01 > DATAFN01. Next base: position 4,235 of record DATFRM010000384.1, on the reverse strand, counting down.
CGCGCCGAGCTGGTCGCGGCGATCGTCGAGGAGATCCAGGGTGCGCTGGATCAGGTCGCCAGCCTCGACCAGGACCGAATCCTGCGCTCGTATCTCTCGCTGATCACGGCGACACTGCGGACCAACTACTTCCAGCGCACCGCTGACGGGACGCCCAAGCCGTACGTCTCGCTCAAGATTGACTCGCAGTCGGTGCCCGACCTGCCGCTGCCGCGGCCGCGGTTCGAGATCTGGGTGTACTCGCCGCGCGTGGAGGGCGTTCATCTGCGGTTCGGACCGGTGGCCCGCGGCGGACTGCGCTGGTCCGATCGCCGGGAGGACTTCCGCACCGAGGTTCTCGGACTGGTCAAGGCACAGATGGTCAAGAATGCGGTGATCGTGCCGGTCGGGGCCAAGGGCGGGTTCGTGGTCAAGCGGCCGCCGGTCGACGCCACCGATCGCGAGGCGGTTCTGGCCGAGGGCGTGGCCTGCTACACGACGTTTATTCGAGGCCTGCTCGATATCACCGACAACCTGGTTAATGGCCGAGTTGTCGTGCCGGAGGATGTCGTGCGGCACGACGGCGACGACACGTACCTGGTCGTGGCGGCCGACAAGGGCACCGCGACGTTCTCCGACATCGCGAATGGGATCGCGGCGGACTACCAGTTCTGGCTCGGCGACGCATTCGCCTCGGGCGGCTCGGAGGGCTACGACCACAAGGCGATGGGAATCACGGCCCGCGGCGCCTGGAAGTCGGTCGAACGGCACTTCCGCGAGATGGGGCTCAACCCACGGACCGATTACTTCACCGTGGTGGGCATTGGCGACATGTCGGGCGACGTCTTCGGCAACGGAATGCTGCTGAGCACACACATTAGGTTGGTGGCCGCGTTCGACCACCGGCATATCTTTCTCGACCCGAATCCGGATGCCGCACGGTCGTTCACTGAGAGGCGACGGCTGTTCGAACTGCCACGTTCCTCGTGGGCCGACTACGACACCGAGCTGATCTCGCCCGGCGGTGGGGTTTTCTCCCGGAGCGCGAAGTCGATCACGCTGACCCGAGAGGTGCGGGCGCGGCTTGGCATCAAGGACGAGCTCAGCCGGATGACGCCGAGCGAGCTGATGCGAGCGATCCTGCTGGCACCGGTCGAACTGCTTTGGAACGGCGGGATCGGGACCTACGTCAAGGCCAGCTCCGAGTCGAACGCCGACGCTGGTGACAAGGCGAACGACCCGATTCGAGTCAATGGTGCCGATTTGCGGGCCAAAGCGGTTGGCGAGGGCGGCAACCTTGGTCTGACCCAGCTTGGCCGCGTCGAGTACGCCTTGGCCGGCGGCCGGGTCAACACCGATGCCATCGACAACTCGGCCGGTGTGGACACCTCCGACCACGAGGTCAACATCAAGATCCTGCTCAACCGCCTGGTCGCCGACCGGACAATGACCGCCGACCAGCGCCACGAGCTGCTGGTCGATGCGACCGACGAGGTCGCCGAACTGGTGCTGCGCGACAACTACGACCAGAACCTCGCTATCGCGGGGTCGCTTGAACAGGCCGCGGCGATGCTGCATATCCACGCCCGGCTGATGCGCCAGCTGGAGCAGCAGGGTGAGCTGGACCGCGCACTGGAATTCCTGCCCAGCGAGCGCCAGCTCAAGGAGCGGCAGTTGGCCGGTCTCGGTCTGACCGCACCAGAGTTTGCGGTCCTGCTCGCCTACCAGAAGATCCGGCTTTCCGAGGAGCTGATCGCTTCCAACCTGCCGGACGAGCCGTTCCTGCAGGGCATCTTGCACGACTATTTCCCGCTGGTATTGCAGGAGCGGTTCCCCGGTCAGATCGACGAGCATCCGCTGCGCCGGCAGATCATCACCACGGCGCTGGTCAACACCCTGGTCAATCTTGCCGGCATCACGTTCATGTACCGGATGCGCGAAGAGACCGCCGCCAACGCAGCAGACATAACGCGGGCACATGTGGTTGCCCACGAGGTGTACGGCATGCGAGCCCATTGGGATGCGGTCGAATCCCTGGACAACCGGGTGGACGCACAGATCCAGACGCATATGCGGTTGGAGGGTCGGCGCCTGGTCGAGCGCGCCGTGCGGTGGCTGTTGCACAACCGCCGATCGCCCATCGACATGGCTGCACAGATCTCCGCATTCCAGGCCGGCGTCTCCGAGGTCATCGGCCTGCTTCCGAAGACCCTTCGCGGTGTCGATCTGGCCGAGTTCGAGCAGCGCCGGGACGAGCTGGCGGCCGCCGGCGTGCCCGCCGAGCTTGCGGTCTCCGTGGCCGGAATGTCCGCCGCTTACTCCGCCCTGGACATTGTCGAGGTATCGCGGGACTCGGGAGTGGAGGTGGCGCAGGTCGCGGAGGTGTACTTCGATCTCGCCGACCGGTTGCCGCTGTCGCGGCTGCTGCAACGGGTCAATGCGCTGTCCCGCGAAGATCGCTGGAAGACGCTGGCAAGAGCGGCGTTGCGCGATGAGTTGTACAGCGCCCACGCTGGCCTCACGTTCGACGTCCTTTCGGTCGGGAGCAACGCGATCGGATCGGATGAACGGTTCGAGGCCTGGTACCAGCGCAATGCATCCGAGGTGGCACGCGCGCGCCAGACCCTGGAGGAAATCGCTAATGCGGACACCCATGACCTGGCGACGATGCTGGTCGCCATGCGGGTGCTGCGCTCGCTGCTGGTTCGAGGCGAGGCGATGGCGTAGCCAGCTCATGGCAGCGCTACCTGGATCGGGATGACGCCACCGTGGACGAGCACGCCACGACCGGGGCGGGGGTTGATACTGGCGCCGACCCGAGAACCTAGGAGTTCGCCGTCGGTGGCGTGGTAACGGCCGAGTAGCAGTCCGCGCCTGCTCTGGCGGACGTGCGGAACCAGGCCGCGATAGAGCGTGCTCATCGACTCCAGGCAGCCCGCCACGAGCCGGACCGCGTAAGCGTGTGGGCAACTGAGCACGGCTGCCTCCAGCGGCGAGTCGAGCAGTTCCTCGGCGTCGTCCACCAGTACCGCCAGCGGCCGTGACCCAAGGGCGCCGATCGCCGACAGCAGCTTCGCGCCATCGTTCGGACCGAACCGACCGAGCATTTCCGCCTGGCCGGAGCCTTCCAGGTCGACCTGTTGCCGGGAGCACGGTCGCGCCTCGGCTAGCGCGACCGAGATGCCGCGAGACAGGTACCACCGCGCGGCCATGGCGAGCGTCGTGGATCGGCCGCTGCCCGATGGCCCCGCGACCAGCACGGATTGCCCCGCCTCGAGCGGAATCCCGATCGGCGTGAGCTCGTCGCCGCCGATTCCTACGGGAAGCCAGAACCCGTCCGGAGGTGCGAGCGTGGCCAGCCCGGGCAGGAGTTCGCCGAGGCTGATCTCGGTCGGCAGCTCCGGTATCTGGAACGGCGCGGCACCGGCTGCGGTTGACGCCGCTGCGCTCGGATTGACGCCTGCCGCACAGCGCTCCAGTGCACGCTGCTGTGCATGGCTGGACGGGTCGTCGCCGATGAGCGCTATCTGGGTCTCGATCGAACCGGTGACGAGTCGACCACGGCCCGGCGGCCAGTCGGCTCCGGCGTCTGGCGCCGTTAGACCGGCAAGGCTGTAGTCGGCCGGGTCATTGAGCGCCAGCACCAGCCGGTTGGCGATCAACGATCCGATCCGGCCGGTCAAAGTGCTCCGGTCCCCAGTCACCACAACGGTCAGTCCGACCGTCGGGCCGTCGGTAAGCAAGCGATTGCACAGGTCGACCGCTCGCCCGTGGTCGAGTTCTTGGTAGGTCCGCAGGAATCCGTCCCAGCCATCGATGAGAAGCACCAGCCGCGCTGGGGCCGGCTTGCCAGCACCGTCGGATCGCTGCTCGGCGAGCGAGGCGAAGCCGAGTGTGGCGAGCTCTCGCTGTCGATGGGTCACTTCTCGGTCTAGCCGGGCAAGGAGCCGAACGCCGCGCTCGGCCTGATCAGGCCCGACTATCGCACCGGTGTGCGGCAGCGCAGTCAGCCCGGCCAGCGCGCCGCCGCCTGCGCAGTCCAGCGCATAGACGTGCGCATCCGCCGGAGAGCAGCCTGACGCTACGGCCGCTGCGATAGATCGCAGTGCAGTGGACTTGCCGGTTCCGGCGCCACCGATCACGAGCCAGTGCTTCCCAGCAGCAAGGTCCAACCACAGTGGGTGCTGCTGCTGGCCACTCGGCAGGTCGCAGAGCCCGACCGGCACGCGGTCGCCGGATGGATCCGACCGGTTGAA
>DATFRM010000383.1:0-3512 GCA_035263265.1 Actinomycetes bacterium | reverse complement strand
TGCGGGTCGGGCGTGACAGCGACCTCGCGCTTGGCATTCAATCACTACATGGCCCGCCGCGACGACGGCGGGCCGACGAGGCTCGTGTCCGAAGGAAGAGTAGACGTCAGTGACGCGTACTGTGGCGACCTCGTCCGGCGCAACCCCGGTCAAGCTGCTCGAATCCCTGCTCGTCCGGCCCGGCCGTCGGGCGCGGGTCACACACGTGGAACGGCTCCCCGCCCGGGAAGGCGAGCGCGGTCACTGGCCCAGCTGGACGCCGGCGGTACTTGTCGAGCGGCTGTCGGACGCCGGGCTTGATCGGCCATGGAGCCATCAGGTAGCGGTGGCCGAGGCGGCCCGAGCCGGGCAATCGGTGGTGGTGTCAACCGGGACCGGCTCCGGCAAGTCGCTGGCGTTCCTAGTGCCTGCCTTGACCGCGATCTTGGAGAGTTCGGGTGGTGGTCGGCTCCGTAACCCGGCGGCGCTTACTACGACGGCCGCGGCCAAGTCGGACACCGTGCTCTATATCTCCCCGACCAAGGCGCTGGCCGCCGACCAGGCGCGGGCGATCCACCAACTGGACTTGGAACCCTACGGAGTGCGGGCGTCCACTCTCGACGGCGACACCGCCAACGAAGAGCGCGACTGGATCCGCACCTACGCGAACTATGTCCTGACCAATCCCGACATGCTGCACCGCAGCGTGTTGCCGACGCACGGCCGGTGGGCGCGGCTGCTTCGTAGCGTGCGCTACGTCATCGTGGATGAATGCCACGTCTATCGGGGGGTGTTCGGCTCGCACGTGGCGCAGGTACTGCGCCGGTTGCGGCGGATCTGCGCTCGGTACGACGCGAATCCGACGTTCGTGCTCGCGTCGGCAACGGTGTCCGAGCCTGGCGTCGCGGCCGGTCGCCTCGTCGGGCTGCCGATCGCCGAGGTCGTTGCCGACGGCTCACCGCGGGGGGAAGCGGCGTTCGTGTTGTGGGAGCCGCCGCTCACTCATCTGCGCGGGGAGCACGGCGCGCCGATCCGGCGGACGGCAACCGCGGAATGTGCGGACCTGCTCGCGGACCTGATCACCGAGGACGCCCGAACCCTCGCGTTCCACCGGTCCCGCCGCGGCGCAGAGTTGGCGGCGGTGCTGACCAAGCAGGCACTGAGCGCGGTCGACCCGGAGCTGCCGGCGCGGGTGGCCGCCTACCGGGGCGGCTACCTGCCCGAGGAGCGCCGAGCGCTGGAGCAGGCGCTGCAGCGCGGTGACCTGCTCGGGCTTGCGACCACCAACGCCCTCGAACTCGGTGTCGACGTAGTCGGACTAGACGCGGTACTGCTCGCCGGGTATCCGGGCACGCGTGCGTCGATGTGGCAGCAGGCCGGACGGGCCGGACGCGGTGGGCGGGAAAGTCTGGCCGTCCTTGTCGCCAGGGACGACCCACTCGACACCTATCTGGTCACGCATCCGGAGGCGCTGTTCGGTCCCCCGGTGGAGACGACGGTCCTCGACCCGGACAACCCGTACGTCCTGGCGCCTCATCTGTGTGCTGCCGCAGCGGAGCTCCCGCTTGCCGCGGACGACCTCGAGATGTTCGGGCCGTCGGCGCCCGCGCTTGTGGCCGAACTCACGGATCGCGGTCTGCTGCGGCAGCGGAGCAACGGCTGGTTCTGGACTCGCTCGGATCGCGCGTCGGCGCTGGCGGACATCCGCGGCGTCGGCGGTAGCCCGATCCAGGTGGTCGAGCACGAGACCGGACGGTTGCTCGGCACCGTCGATCCGGCTGCGGCGCACAGCACCGTGCACGCCGGCGCGGTCTACGTCCACCAGGGCGAGACCTACCTGGTGCGCGACCTGGACCTCGAGGACTCGGCGGCGGTGGTCGAGCGCGCCCGGCCCGACTACAGCACCACGGCACGCGACATCACGGATATCCGGATCTTGGAACCGTTGACGACCGAGAAGTGGCACGAGATCACGCTCTGCTTCGGCAGCGTCGAAGTGAGCAGCCAGGTGGTCTCGTTCATTCGCAAACGCTTGATCACCGGCGAGATCCTCGGCGAGGATCAGCTGAATCTGCCGCCTCGGCGGCTTCGCACCCGGGCGATCTGGTGGACCATGCCGGAGGATCTTCTGATCGCGGCCGAAATCGAGTTCGCCGACATCCCCGGTGCGGCCCACGCGGCCGAACACGCGGCGATCGGGCTGCTGCCGCTGTTCGCGACATGCGATCGCTGGGACATCGGCGGGGTATCGACCGCCCTACACGCCGATACCGGTCAGCCAACGATCTTCGTCTACGACGGCCACCCGGGTGGCGCCGGCTTCGCCGAGCGAGGACACGCCACTGCCCTGCGCTGGCTGCGGGCGACTCGCGACGTCATCGAGGCGTGCGGCTGTTTGGACGGCTGTCCGTCGTGCATACAAAGTCCCAAGTGCGGCAACGGCAACAGCCCGCTGCACAAGGCGGGTGCCATCCGTTTGCTGGACGTGGTGGTACGCGCCGCACCAGACTGATCCACAGGCGCAGCGAAACGCGCTGAATCCGTTGGAGGGCCTGATGGTGGCGGTCGCGGTCGTACTGATCCTGGCGGCAGTGATCTTGACATTCGGAGCCATACTCGGTGGCTCTGAGACGACGAACTTCGACATTTTCCAGGGCTCGGTCTCCGCGACGGGCACCCAGATCTTCCTGCTCGGGCTGGTGACCGGCCTGTTGTTCATCGTTGGCGGCAAGACGTTGCAGATCGGCGCCCGCCGAGCTCGGCAGCAGGGTAAGGAGCTGCGCGAGCTGCGGGCCAAGCAGCGCGAGCGGGACAAGCGCGAGCGCGACACCCAGCAGGAGCTGGACGACGCTGATCAGGACGAACCGGCAAGGCAAACCACCAGCAATCCGTTCGACATCGACACCTCGTTTCGGAGCCATCGGTACCGAGATCTCGACGACCACTAACCCGCCGTCTGGGCCCTGTGTCGCACGGGCGGCTCCCTCGGCCCGGCCTGGACCGGACTGACCCAGCTCGAACACGGCTGGGCCTGCTCGCGCCGGCCAATTGCAGCGCGAGCCCCTGCGAGCCGCTCGAGAGCTGCAGGCGGAATCGTGACGCTAGGGCGGCTGGAGCACGGCTGGGCCCGCTCGAGCCTGGCTGCGAGCGGTCATGGGCACGCCGAATAGCGACGGCAGCCGGATCACCGCGACCACCTCGACAACCTGACCGGCCAGTCGACAGCTGGCCAGCTCGGCTCGGTTCTCCGCCGCCACCGCCCGCGCTGCTGCACAGGCACCGATCTGCCCTTCGGTAGCCTTGGCGGCTCCGGCCAGTGCGGCCAGGTCTGCCGCGGCTGCGGTGCGGTGGCGCGCGACAAGCGCGGAGCCGAGCGTGACACCGGCCAGGCCGGCGCAGGTAATGAGGGTGATCACCGCAATCGCCAAGATGGTTGCGCTGCCTCGGTCGGCGGCGCACCGTCCGCGACTGTACGCGGTCGACCGGAGTTTCTCGGTCAGCCGGCCGGCCACGGCGCCTGCTCGACCGGGAGG
>DATFRM010000382.1:0-4495 GCA_035263265.1 Actinomycetes bacterium | reverse complement strand
CAAGGCGGTCACCACGCTCGACGTGCTCTCTGGCGGTCGAGCCTGGCTCGGCCTCGGCGCCGGCTACAAGCTGGAAGAAGCGGAGGCGATGGGACTGCCGTTGCCGCCTACCCAGGAGCGGTTCGCCCGGCTCGAGGAGACGGTGCAGCTCGCGCATCAGATGTGGGCGGGCGACACCAGCCCGTTCAAGGGCGAGCACTACCAACTCGCCCGCCCGGTCAACAGCCCGCCGTCGCTGCAGCGGCCGCACCCGCCCATCTTGATCGGCGGGGCTGGGGAGCGGCACACCCTCGCGCTGGTCGCCCGGTACGCCGATGCCTGCAACCTGTTCGACATCCCCGATGGCGGGAAGACGATCCGGCACAAACTGCAGGTGCTGGCGCGGCACTGCGAGACGGCCGGCCGGCCCTTCGATGCGATCGACAAGACGGTCAGCGCGCGGTTCATGCCGTCGGAACCGATCGAGAAGTTCGTCTCACATTGCGGGAAGCTCGCCGGCTACGGAATCGAGCACGTCGTGCTCATCACCGATGGCCCTTGGACCGCCGAGCTCATCGAGCACCTCGCCCCGGCGGTGCTTCCGGTCAACGCGATCGGCGGCTAGTGTGCACGGTTGAACGACCCGCGGTTAGCTTCCGACCGCAGGCAGTCACGAGACTCGGCGGCGCCGCCTCGGGTCAGGAGTTCCACTCAGAGCGTCTCCAGTCACAGCCCCAAGCGATTGGAATCGCCGGGCGAGTCCACGAGGAGAACGTCATGCGAAAACACTTACGGCTTCTGCTTGTCGCCGGACTGCTGGTCGCGGCTGCGCCCCTTGCCGGTTTGGCCGGAGCCGGGGCAGCCGCAGCCGCTCAACCGATCAGCGGATCCACCGCCTTGACCGGTGCCGCCGCAGCCGCGTTCAAGTTACCGGGCGATGTGGTCGAGGTTTGGACCGCGCGGTACGCGGACGGCACGGTCCAGACCCGGTATCAGCAGAAGGTCGGCGCCGCGAACGTCCTGGGCGGGCAGCTGACTGTGATCCGCAAGGGCGGTACGACCACCGCGGTGATCGGTGCGTATTACCCGGGGCTGACCGCGAAGAACACCCGTGCGCTTAACCCCGGTCAGGCGAAGGCGGTCGCGGAGAAGCGGATCGGTAGCACCGGAAAGTGGGCTACCTCCCTCATGATCGACCCGTCCGACGGGCACCAGTTCTACCGGGTCGAGAATCGCCGGCCGGGCCAGCGCTGGATCCACTGGATCGACGCCGGGAACGGCAAGGTCCGCAATGCCTACGACGGAATCGCCTACGACGGTCCGGGCGTCGGCGTCAAGGGTGACACCAAGACACTCGACACCTCGGTCCAAGCCGGTACCAACGTCATGGTGTCCAGCGACGGCCGGCAGGCTACCTTCGACGCCGAGAACACCAAGGACTTCGGCGCCCGTCCCGGCACGCTCTACGCCGATGCCGACGACGTGTGGGATCTTCCTGGTCGTGACTCCCCGGGCCAGCCCGCGGGCGTCGATGCGCACTACTACGCGAACGTGACCGACGACTACTACCAGGCGACGTTCGGGCGCAACAGCCTCGACGACCACGGCCTGCAGATGGTGTCCAGCGCCCACTTCGCGCGCAACTTCAACAACGCGTTCTGGGACGGAGCCCAGATGACGTACGGCGACGGTGATCGCAAGAACTTCCGCGAGTTCTCCGGCGGCCTCGATGTGGTCGGCCACGAGCTCACCCATGGCGTCACCGAGTTCACGTCCAACCTGATCTACGAGAATGAGTCGGGCGCGCTCAACGAGTCGTTCTCCGACATCATCGGCAGCTCGATCGAGTTCTACGCCGCGGCGAACGGGCTCGACCCGTCCGCCAGCCCCGACTTCCTGATCGGCGAGGACATCAGCCTGTTCGCCGACACCGAGCCAGGTATCCGTAACATGGCCGATCCGCGCGAGGACGCCGACCCCGACCACTACTCGGAGTTCATCGTCACCCCGTTGGACAACGGCGGCGTGCACAGCAACAGCGGCATCCCGAACCACGCGTACTACTTGCTCGTCAACGGTGGTCGGAACGCCGGCTGCGACAACTCCGGTTCCGATGGGCACACGCACACGCTCGACTGCGACGTCGTCGTCGACGGAATTGGGGTCAACGCTGCCGAGCAGATCTTCTATCTGGGCTTCACCAGCCTGCCCGAGTTCGCGAACATGTGCGACGCGCGCAACGCGACTGTGGCGGCCGGCCAGGGCCGGTTCCACAAGAACGTGGTGGATGCGTGGGACGCCGTTGGTATCCACGAGGGTTGCACCCCGCAGCCGCCACCGCCGCCGTGCGGTAACAGCGCTGCCACCATCCCGTTCGAGTCGGATCACCCGTACACGAACAACCGGGATTGCACGTGGACCTACGACCACGGCAGTGCCGGGTTCACGCTGCACTTCAGCCTGCTCGACGTGGAGCAGGGCTTCGACTTCGTGATTGTCACCGACGCGAACGGAGCCGAAGTCGCCCGGTACACGGGCACGTTCCGCCGCGGCGTCACGACGCCGTGCGTCAGCACGAACGCCGCGAACGTCAGGCTGGTAAGCGATGGGTCGGTCGTTGGCAACGGATTCATCGTCGATGCGGCGACTCCCTGCTAGCTCCTTGGTAGCTGTCCGCTAGTTCAGTAACCGCCTGAGGCGGGGCCGGCCAGTTGGAGGTCGGCCCCGCCTCTTGGCGTGTGCTCACCTGGCTGGGTCGGCCCTGCTCTCACGTATTCCAAGCAAGTGCTTGACATCTCCGCCTTTGCTCCCCGATGATTCCAAGCATGTCCTTGGAATCCCCCAGCTCTGGCTTCGGCTCCGACCCTGGCTCCAGCTCAGACCGGCCTCGCGGACAGCGGCGCCGACTGCTGGATGACCCGCTGGCCATCCGCGCGCTGGCGCATCCGGTCCGGCTCGAGTTGCTTTCGATCGTGAGCCGGGCGGCGGAGATGACCACCGCCGACGCGGCCCGTGAGCTTGGTATCAGCCACGGGCTCGCGTCGCACCATCTGCACCAGCTGGCGAAGTACGGCTTCGTCGAGCAGGTGGACGGGCGGGACAACCGCGAGCGGCCGTGGCGAATCGTCCACACCTCATACGACACCCCGGACGAGCCGACGCCGGAGAGTGCGGCGGCCGAGCAGGTGCTGGAGCAGGTGGTGGCCGAGCAGAGTCTGGCCCGCTTCCTCGACTGGCAGGAGCGCCGCGCTCAGTGGCCGGAGCAGTGGCGCCGGCACACCGGCATCGGTCAGGGCAATGTGTACCTGACTCAGGAGGAGCTGGCCGAGATCACCGCGGCCATCGACGCGGCGATTCTGCCGTACGTCGAGGAGCGACCGATCGATGACGTGAGCACTCGGCCGCCCGGTTCGGTTCCAGTCAACTTCACCTTCTACATCGTCCCGCTGTCCGACCAGCCCAAGGAGAACTGAGATGCGTGCCACCTGGCGATTGCTAGCCGGTCATCTTGACCTTCGGCTGCTGTTCGGAGCCGGCCTGATATCGCTGATCGGCGACTGGATCCTGCGAATCGGGCTGGTCTACTACGTGTATGCGCTGACCAGCTCGACCATGGCGTCGGCACTGGCGATGCTCGCCTCGTTCGTCCCGCAGGTCCTGCTGGGCTCGGTGGCCGGGATCTTCGTCGACCGTTGGGATCGGCGCCGGACGATGGTGGTGGCGAACCTCCTGCTCGCCGCCGGGTTGTTGCCGTTGCTGCTGGTCGACGACGCGAGCCGGGTGTGGATCGCCTATGCCGTGCTGTTCTGGGAAGGGCTCGTCGCGCAGTTCTTCATTCCGGCGGAGCAGGCGCTGATCCCGAGCCTCGTCGAGGACGCGCAGCTCGTCGGGGCCAACGCGGTCAACGGCCAGGTCCGCGACCTATCCCGGCTGGTGGGCTCCGGCATTGGCGGCGTAGCGGCGGCTACCGGGGGGCTGGCCGGTGTCACGCTGTTGGACGCCGCCAGCTTCGTAATCTCGGCCGCGCTGCTCAGCCTGATCCGGACCCGAAAGCTCACCGCACTGGCGCCGTCTGACGAGCCCGCATCGAGCGCGTTCGTGCACCGGATCGCGATCCTTCGGCGCGAGTGGACTGACGGCATGCGGCTGGTCACCGGGAATCGGGTGCTGCGCCTGCTGACCGGGTTCGTGCTCGTCACCGCGATCGGTGAGGGCATCATGTCCACGCTGTTCGCCCCGTTCGTGCGAAGCGTGCTGCACGGCGGCAGCGGCGCCTACGGCATCGTGGTCGCGGTCCAGGCGATCGGTGGCCTCATCGGTGGCCTGTTTGCCGTATCGCTCGCGCAGCGGTTCTCGGCGACCCGGTTGGTGGGCGTCGGCGCCGTCCTGTTCGGCCTGATCGACCTGGCGATCTTCCTGTATCCGCTCGGGTACGTGGCGGTCTGGCCGGCGGTCATCGGCATGGTCCTCGTCGGGCTGCCGGGTGCGGTCACGATTGCCGGGCTCATGACGCTGT
>DATFRM010000381.1:0-2987 GCA_035263265.1 Actinomycetes bacterium | reverse complement strand
CGTATTCGCTCGGTGACGGTGCCGAACTGGGACAGCTCGAGCCTTGGCAGGCCGAGCAGTTCGCAGCCGCGGTCGATCATGCCCGTGCGCACCTCGCGCCGTGGATACCGTTCGCGCACACCGTTACCGACGCCGCCAGCGCTCGTGATCTTCTTCAGCGCTTCGCTAGTGACCACGCCAGCGACACCCGGCACCTCTACGGCATCTGGCGGGACAACCGGCTGATCGGCGGCGCCGTATTCCCGAGGTTCGACACCAAGAACGGGATCTGTGAGCTCGGCGTCTGGCTCGCGCCGGAAGCCCAGGGCCGCGGGCTGATCACGCGAGCCGCCCACTACCTCGCCGACTGGGCGATCCGGGTGCGTGGGATGAGCCGGGTGGAATGGCACGTCGACCCGCGCAACGAGCGGAGTAAGGCGGTCGCGCAACGGCTCGGCATGAGATTCGAGGGCGTGCTGCGCTCCGCGCATGTGCTCGCCGGCGAGCGCCAGGACATGGAGGTCTGGTCCGTCCTCGCGGACGAGTGGATCGCGGAGCCGTCCGGCCTGCGTGTCGTGTCGAGTGGCAGGTCGTGACCAGGGTGTCTACAGCCGAGTCTCGTCATCGCCACGACGTGGTCGTCGTTGGCTCGCGTGCCGCGGGAGCGGCGACGGCGCTGTTGCTGGCCAGGCTGGGGTATGACGTGGTCCTGGTCGACCGGGCGGTGTTTCCGGCCGACACCCTGTCCACACACCAGATAGCCCGCACCGGCGTGGTGGCACTGCACCGTTGGGGGCTGTTGGACGCGGTTCTAGCCAGTGGCGCCCCGGCGATCCGCCAGGTCAGCTTCACCGCGGCGGGCGAGTCGATCACTCGGGCGATCAAGTCCAGGTCGGGAGTTGACTTTCTGGTCGCTCCCCGCCGCTACATCCTGGATGCACTGGTCGCCGATGCTGCCGCCCGAGCACGCGCGGACGTACGGTTTGGCGTCGAGATCGACGGCGTCTGTCGTGACGACGCCGGCCGCGCGATCGGTGTATACGGTCACGACCGGTCCGGCGCGGAGTTGGAGATGGCGGCTCGGTTCGTGGTCGGGGCTGACGGGCTAGGGTCGCGGGTGGCCCGCTGGGTCGGCGCCGACGTCATCGAGCAGCGCGGTGACCAAAGTGCCGCCCAATACGCCTACTTCGACGGGGTGCCCTGGCCGGCGATCGAGCTGATCGCCGCCAACCGGGCGCTGGCCGGGGTGTTCCCGACCCATCACGGCGAGGCCTGCATCTGGGTCTGCACCCCGACCGCGGACGCTCGGGCAGCTCGAAGGTTGGCCCCGTCCCGACCGGAAGCGTTCGCCGTTCTGCTCCAGCGGGCCGCACCGGAGCTGGCCGATCGGCTGCGGACCGGCCGGCGCACGTCGCCGGTCACCGGCATGTTGCGCGCTCCGAACCTGTTGCGCCGTGCGCACGGCCCCGGCTGGGCGCTGGTCGGCGATGCCGGCTACCACCGCGACCCGGTCACCGGCCATGGCCTAAGTGACGCCTACCGGGATGCCGAACTGCTGGCCGGCGCGCTCGATGCGGCGCTGCGCGGCGACCTCGACGAGACCGACGCGCTCGCCGGTTACCAGCGACAACGCGATCAAGCGCTGCGTGAGGTGTTTGACCTGACCTGCGCACTCGCCAAATACCCGCCCGTACCGGAATTCGTCGAGCTGCAAAAGCGGCTCGGCCAGGCCATCGACGCCGGCGCGGCCGAGCTGGCCGCGCGCCCGCTGCCGGGTGAGCGCGAACTCGCCCTCCTCTAGCTGCGCACCCGCGCAGTACCCGCACCGCACGATCCGAAGGAGATCCCGAATATGACCGCTACGGTCAACGAGTCGACCCGTAACGGAGTCGACACCGCCACTCTGTTCGCCACCCTGGACGCGGTGAAGGCCGCGCCCGAGGCCGCCAAGTTCCAGTTCCGGGCTACCAATGAGTGGCTCAGCGGCACCCACAACCGCAGCACCATCGCGGACTTCTACGGCGTTGGCGAGGAACGCTCCCACGAGCGGATGTTCACCTTCGACGCCGACCATCCGGCGGTGCTGGTCGGCCGGGACAACGGGCCCACCCCAGTGGAGTTCGTGCTGCACGCGCTGGCGGCGTGCTTGACCGCTGGGTTGGCCAACATCGCCGCCGCGCGGGGGATCCGGCTGACCCGGGTGCACTCCACTGTCACGGGGGACATCGACCTGAACGGCATCCTCGGGCTGAACCCCGAGGTGCGCAACGGTTATGAACGGATCAGCGTCCGGTTCGCGATCAAGGGTGACGCCCCGGCCGAGAAGCTCCGCGAACTCATCGAGCAGTCCCGGGCCCGGTCCGCCGTGTTCGACGTGATCACCAACCAGGTACCCGTGACCATCGAGGTCGAGACGAGCTGACGGAGCCGGGCCGCGCTACGTTTCTGGTCTCGGCGTGGGAGACCAGTGACTTCCGGAGGTGCCAGATGATGCCGACGGTAGGTAGCACCGCCCGGCGCAGCCGCGTCGTGTCCCGCCACGACATCGAGCTGTTCACCGAGTTGACCGGCGATCGCAACCCGCTGCATTACGACGAGGAGCTATCCGCCGGCACTCGGTTCGGCGGGCTGATCGTGCAGGGCGGGGTGACCTCCGGCCTGCTCAACGCGGTCGTTGCCGAGGATCTCCCGGGGCCCGGCAGCGTGTTCCTGCGGGTGTCGTGGAACTTTCTGGCGCCGGTGCGCCCCGGCGACGAGATCACCGCCGAGGTCGAGGTGCTCGAGGTGCACGCGACCAAGCCGATCGCCCGGATCCGGACCACGATCACCAACGGCGACGGGGTCGTGGTTCTGGACGGCGACGCGCACGTGTATCGCGTGCCGATCGACATGCGTCCGGGCGATCTGCGTGCAGATCGCCCGGACGCCTGAGCCGACTTACCTAGGCCGAGTCAGACAGCGTCTATTCGACCCCGATCCGGGTGCTGAAGATGCTGCGCCCGAAGGTG
>DATFRM010000380.1:0-3514 GCA_035263265.1 Actinomycetes bacterium | reverse complement strand
GCCGTTCCGTGAGGAGGTGTGGCGGCAGCTCTCCGAGGGCTTCCGGTTCGTACCCGGCGAGTTCGACGACGACGCCGCGTTCGAGAAGCTGCGGGAGACCATCGACGAGCTCGACGAGATGCGTGGCACCGGTGGCAACTTCGCGTTCTACCTGTCGATCCCGCCACGGTTCTTCGCCGATGTGCTCGGACAGCTCAAGGAGCACAACCTCGCCACCGGGAGCGGCGCGTCCTGGCGCCGGGTCGTCGTCGAGAAGCCGTTCGGCAGCAACCTCTCGACCGCGCGGCACCTCAACGACGTGCTGTCCGAGGTGTTCCCGTCGGAGGCGGTGTTCCGGATCGATCACTACCTCGGCAAGGAGACGGTCCAGAACATCCTCGCCTTCCGGTTCGCCAACGCGATGTTCGAACCGTTCTGGAACGCTCACTATGTCGACCACGTGCAGATCACCATGGCCGAAGACATCGGCATCGGCGGCCGGGCCGGCTACTACGACGGCATCGGGGCCGCGCGCGACGTGATCCAGAACCATCTGGTGCAGCTGATGGCACTGATCTCGATGGAGGAGCCGGTCTCATTCGACGCCAAGAGCCTGCGGATCGAGAAGCAGAAGATCCTGTCGGCGGTGCAGTTGCCTGAGCGGCTCGACCAGCACACTGCACGTGGGCAATACACCGCCGGCTGGCAGGGCGGCGTCAAGGTCGGGGGCTTCCTCGAGGAGGACGACATCCCGTCCGACTCGAGGACCGAGACGTACGCAGCGCTGCGCCTCGACATCGACAATCGGCGATGGGCGGGTGTGCCGTTCTACCTGCGGACCGGCAAGCGACTCGCTCGTCGGGTCACCGAGGTGGCGGTGGTGTTCAAGCGCGCTCCGCACCTGCCGTTCAGCGAGACCGCGACCGAGGGACTGGGTCAGAACGCCCTGGTAATGCGGATCCAGCCGGACGAGGGGGTCACGCTCCGCTTCGGCGCCAAGGTGCCCGGGACCGCGATGGAGCTGCGCGACGTCAACATGGACTTCGCCTACGGTGGCGCGTTCGTCGAGTCCAGTCCCGAGGCGTACGAGCGGCTGATCCTCGACGTGCTGCTCGGCGATCCGCCGTTGTTCCCGCAGCACGAAGAGGTCGAGCTGTCCTGGCAGATCCTGGATCCGGTCATCGCGCACTGGGCGAAGTCGGGCCGGCCGGAGCCCTATCCCTCCGGCACCTGGGGGCCGGTGTCGGCCGACGAGATGCTGGCGCGCGACGGACGGTGGTGGCGGCGGCCATGAACATCGACCTCACCGACACCAACGCCAGTCAGATCGCATCGGCCCTCGTGCGCGCCCGCCGCGCCGCCGGCAGCCCGGCCATGGGCATGGTGCTGACCCTGATCGTGGTCACCGACGAGGAGAACTGCGACGAGGCGATGCGAGCCGCCGGGGCCGTGACGACCGAGCATCCGGCCCGGATCCTCGGGGTGCTGCGCCAGTCGGCTCGCGGCAAGCCCCGGCTCGACGCCGAGGTCAAGATCGGCAACAACTCCGCGGGGGAGGCCGTCCTGCTGCGGATGAGCGGCGAGCTCGTACGCCATGCCGAGTCGGTCGTCCTGCCACTGCTGCTGCCGGACTCCCCTGTCGTGGTGTGGTGGCCGAACGACGCTCCGGACGACGTCGCGCACGATCCCCTCGGCAATCTCGGCCAGCGCCGGATCACCGATTCGGCGAACACCACCCGCAGCACCCGGACCGCCCTTCGCACCCAGGCCAAGCACTACGCGCCTGGCAACACCGACCTGGCCTGGACCCGGCTCACCCCCTGGCGCGCGCTGCTGGCGGCCGCCCTCGACCAGCACCCGGTCACGGTGACCGAGGCGGAGGTCGACGGCGAGCGCGGTAGCCCGAGCGCGGACCTGATGGCCGCCTGGCTCCAGTCGCGGTTGCGCGTGCAGGTCAACCAGCGCTCCACGTCGGGGCCGGGGCTGACCAAGGTCCGCCTGCTCACCCGGCACGGGGACATCGCGATCTCCCGGCCGTCCGGGCACATCGCCACCTTCACCATCCCGGGCGAGGCCGACCGTCCGGTGGCGCTCAAGCGGCGCGAGATCGCCGAGCTGATCGCGGAGGAGCTGCGGCGGCTGGACGAGGACGACGTCTTCGCCCAGACCATCAAGGCCTACGTCAAACGGAAGCCGACCGGCAAGAGCGCCAAGTCCGGCAACCGATGAGCGCACCTGCCGTTCTCGTCCATCGCACGGCGGACCTCCTGGCGTCGGCCGTGGCGGCTCGCCTGCTGACCCGCCTGGTCGACCTGCAGAGCACCGGGCGGGTGCCGTCGCTGGTCCTGACCGGCGGCGGCATCGCGGGGCAGACTCACCAGGCGGTGGCCTCCGCAGCAGCGCGAGACGCCGTGGAGTGGCAGCGGGTGCAGCTGTGGTGGGGCGACGAGCGGTTCGTGCCGCCCGGCGATCCGGACCGCAACGAGGTCCAGGCCCGGGCGGAACTGCTCGACCAGCTCGACCTGGACCCGGCCCGAGTACATCCGATGCCAGCCGACGACGGGTCAGCCGATGCCGATGCCGCCGCCGAGCTCTACTCCGAACAGTTACGCCGGCAGACCTCGCCGGAGGATCACGGCGCGGTGCCGACCTTCGACATCCTGATGCTCGGGATCGGACCCGAGGGCCACGTGGCATCCCTGTTCCCGGAGCGGCCCGCGCTCTACGAGACCCGGTCGGTCGTGGCCGTCCACGGCTCGCCGAAGCCGCCGCCGACCCGGATCTCGATGACCTTCTCGAGTCTCAACCGGGCGCGTGAGGTGTGGTTCCTCGCCAGCGGTGAGAGCAAGGCGCGCGCGGTCCGGCTGGCACTCGGCGGCGCCGGCCGGATGCAGGTTCCGGCCGCAGGCGTCCATGGCACCGCGCGCACCCTCTGGCTGCTCGACACCGCGGCCGCGAGCGAGCTGCCACCCGGGCTCAGCCGGATCGACTCCCCTTAGAGCGGGTCAGCTCAGAAGACGACTTCGCCGCGCTTGCGACGATCCCGCAGGAGCTGGAGGGCCTCTTCGAGGATCTCGGCCGCCTCGTCGTCCGACCGGCGCTCCTTCACGTACGCCAGGTGGGTCTTGTACGGCTCGATCTTGGGAGCCGGTGGCGGGTTCTCCTCGTCGCGGTTGGCTGGCAGACCGCAACGCGGGCAGTCCCAGGTGTCGGGAAGCACCGCGTCGACCGCGAAGCTCGGCTGCGTGTGATGTCCATTGGCGCAGTAATACGAGACGGTCTGCCTCGGCGCGGCCTCACCACGCTCCGCCTCTCCCATGGGTCCGGCACCGACCCGACTTCCCCGGATCGCACTGCCACCAGCCACGCTGCACTCCTTCGTCGGGGATCAACGGCTGACCGCAGGCCCGCGGCCAGGCGCATAGTGTAGGACGTCGCGTCAGCCTGACTTCAGCAGCAGGCCCAACGCGAAGATGCACAACAGCCAGATCAGGCCGATGCCCACGGTGATCCGGTCCAGGTTGCGCTCAGCCAC
>DATFRM010000379.1:0-3825 GCA_035263265.1 Actinomycetes bacterium | reverse complement strand
CCCGTACATCGCGGCCGAGCGTGGCTACGTCGACTCGGTCATCCCGCCGTCGTATACCCGCTCGTACGTGATCAGGGCGCTGCGGGCGCTGCGGACAAAGCGCGAAACGCTACCGCCGAAGAAGCACGGCAACATCCCGCTCTAACCGCGGACGCGGCCCAACTTCTCGGTAACGAAAGCCGGGGTGCCGAGCTTGTTGCCTCGGCACCCCGGCGACGTGCGCCGTTCGACTACTCGGTAGTGCGGCTACGGGTCGCGATGGCAACCGCGATGCCACTGGACAGCAGGGCGATACCGATGCCGAGCAGGATCGGCAGCGAGCCACCACCGGTCTGCGGCAGGTTCCCGTCTGAGGTGCCAGGCGGGGTGGACGGTGGCGCCGTAGGGGGTGACGTCGGAGGCGACGTGGGCGGTGAGGTAGGCGGTGACGTCGGAGGCGACGTGGGCGGTGAGGTCGGCGGCGTCGTCGGAGGCGTGGTCGGCGGCGTCGTGGGTGGCTGCGACGTCGGCGGCGTACCAGGGCAGGTGTGCGACAGATTGAACGTTCCCTGCGGCGTCGCCGCGTCGGTGGTGCCGCTACCCGCGGTCAGAACAGCACCGACCGGGGTGCTCACGAACGCATGCGAGTCGTCCGGCGGGCCGAAGTCGCCTGGTCCCAGATCGAATACGATCGCGCCGTTGTTGAACTCCAGGTGGAGGCTGGTGAAGTTCACGTTGCCAGGCGCGATGAAGTGCCAGCCGTCCTCGTTCGGGCCGTTACCGCAGTCGTCGTCGTGGTTCGGGAAGCCGGCGGCGGTCGCTCCGACGTGCGCTGGGTTGAGCGTGACGGCCTCGTCGGCCAGCGCTGGGCCAGCCGCGAGTAAGACGGCCGCCGCGGCCATGGTGGTGATGGCAAGCGCTCGCGGCATCCTGCTGCGAACGAGAGCAGGCCTCATGTATCCCTACCCCCTCCATTGGGCGATCCCGGACGGTCCCGGCAGCCATGCCCGCAGCGTCGCCCTCCGGCTATTTGGTGGCTGAGTGTAGGGCCGAGTCGGGTGGCCAGGGAGCGGCCGGTTGACCATGGTTCCGCGACCCGGCAGAAAACCGAGCCGCGGAAGCCGTCATCGGCGGTGTCGCCGCAGGTCAGCACCGGTTCCGAGGGCACATTGCGATCCGGTTACGAGATCGTCTCAAACCGGGTCGATCGGCCGCGCCGGCAACAGGGGCGCGCCGGTGCCGACAGCGCAGGTCGTGCCCTACCCGGGCACCTCGTAGCTGACGACGATCCGGCCGCGAGCCAGCACGTTTGCGTTGCTCATGAAACCGACTACGGCCGGGCTGGCGCTCTCGTCCACACCGAGCGTGTCGACACCCAGCGCGTGCACCACGACGAAGTAGCGGTGCGGGCCGTGTCCGGCCGGTGGCGCGGCGCCTCCGTACCCTTTCGCGCCGAAGTCGTTGCGGGCTTGCTTGGCTCCGGCCGGCAGGCCCGATCCGTCCTCCGCTCCGGCTCCGCGGGCCAGCTCGGTCACCGACACCGGCAGGTCGAATGCCGACCAATGCCAGAACCCCGACGTGGTCGGGGCGTCCGGGTCGTAGATGGAAACCGCGAAGCTCTTGGTCTCGGCCGGGAAGCCGGACCAGGCCAGCTGTGGGGAAAGGTTCTGGCCGGTCATACCCCAGCCGTCGAACACCTGGGCATCGGGCATCTGTTGGCCGTCGGTGAGATCAGCGCTGGTCACGTCGAAGCTGGGCACCTGCGTAAGGAACTCGTATGGGTCCGGCGGGCGCTGGTTAGTCATGATCAACCTCCAACAGTGTGGCGGTGTGCGCTGCCACAACTACCGGATCAGACCCGCTGCCGTACAGTGCTTGTGCCGAGCTGGAGGGAGGAGCGGTGCCGGACGCGACCGACGATCGCGCCGCACGACCCCCGCTTCGGGTTGTTCGGGGCGATCCGACACCGGATGAGCTGGCCGCGCTGGTCACGGTGCTCGCGGCCAGGGCCGCCGCGGCGCTGGCCGCCGGGGCCGGATCCGATTCGGTCCGGTCGGCCTGGCAGGACCGAGCCCGGTACCTGCGGACCACGCTCCCACACGGCACCGGGGCGTGGCGGGCCAGCGCCTGGCCACACTGACCAGTGCCCGCCCCGGTGCCCCGGCTGATCCTGGCCTCAGCCTCACCCGGCCGCCTGAGATTGCTGCGCGCCGCCGGGATCGAGCCGGAGGTCGAGGTCAGCGGAGTGGACGAGACCGAGGTGCCAGGTGAGACCCCGACCGAACACTGCATGCGGCTGGCGACGCTGAAGGCGGAAGCGGTGGCGGCGGGCCGGGACGCGGGGATGGTGCTCGGTGCCGACTCGGTCCTGGACCTGGACGGGGTGCCGCTCGGTAGGCCGGCCACGCCAGCAGAAGCGTTGGCCAGGTGGCAGGCGATGTCCGGCCGGTCCGGCGTACTGCTAACCGGCCACTGCCTCATCGACGCGGCCAGCGGCGGGCGGGCCGGCGCGGTGGCGGAGACCGTCGTGCGGTTCGGCCGCGTGTCGGAGGCGGAGATCGCGGCCTATGTGGCCACCGGCGAGCCACTGCGGGTGGCCGGCGCGTTCACCATCGACGGGTTCGGCGGACCGTTCGTCGACGGCGTGGAGGGTGATCCGGCCAATGTGGTCGGCCTCTCGCTCCCGCTGCTGCGCCGGCTGCTGGCCGAACTCGGAGTCGAGCTGTTCGAGCTGTGGACCGGTCCCGCACCGGCCTAGCGGCACGGCGTCACAAGCAGGACGCCGCGGCCCGCTTGGAGGTGAGGCTGGTCAGTACCCACACCCCGGCGGAGTTACGCCGCACCGAACCGGAATACGCGATCACTCCGTTGGCGCCGGCAGTCGACCGGAGCACCTCGCCGGACTGCAGCTCCTGTGGATAGACCTCGCGCACATCGGCGCACCAGCCGACCCGGCCGGTATCCGGTCCAGTGAGCCGGGCGGTCCGGTTGAACACCCAGGCCTGGCCGCTGACCGTCCAGTCGCTGTCGGAGAACATGGAGATCACGCCGGCTACCTCGGTGCGGGCGGCGCCGGTGACGTATCGCTGGTAGAGCGAATCGTCCGGGTCGCTGCGCCCGATCGCCTGGTACATCGCGGCGAACATGGCAGCGGCGTCCTCCAGGATCGCGGTCGCGGCCGGGTTCTTGATCGGGCTGTCCTCGAAGTTCAGCGTCAGCCCGGCCGGCAGGCTGAGCTCCAGTCCGCCGGCGGCGATGCGGGCCGATGCGGTGGCCGCACCACCGAGCTCGGCCGGGGCCGCCTTCGCCGCGAGCCGGGTGTCCGACTCGGCTTGGGCCGCCTCGCCGGCCGCGGAGCAGCCGGCGACCAGCAGCAGCGCGGCGGTGCCTGCCACCGCGACTAGGAGCGGATGGCTCCGTGCCGGATGGTGGCTCATCCCTACTCCCAGATCGCGCGGCGCTGCGCAGTCGCCGCGGGGAGGATAGCGTCCCCGGCTATGGACGCGGGAGCCGTCTGTCGGGTTGCCTCGCCGAGGCGGCGACAACCGCGCAGGTCAGCGGGATAAGCGATACGGCTGATCTCTACCGGCCGGTCGGTCCTAGACTCGCGAACGAAACACAGGCGTCGAAAAACGGTGGCCAGCCAGGCGCCGTTCGCCCGAACGCTGGGTACCCACGAGGGAACCGGCGTGAGGAGGCCAGGGTGCGCAAGGTACTCATCGCCAACCGGGGCGAGATCGCCGTTCGCATTGCCCGCGCCTGCCGCGACGCCGGCATCGGCAGCGTTGCGGTGTACGCCGACCCGGACCGCGACGCGCTGCACGTGCGGCTCGCCGACGAGGCGTA
>DATFRM010000378.1:0-2296 GCA_035263265.1 Actinomycetes bacterium | reverse complement strand
AGCTCATGAATGCGCTCGCCGCGGCGGCCGGGATGAGCCGACCGGCTAACCTGCAGAATTCGTACAGCCTGCTGGATGGCGACGAAGACGACCTCACCAACTGTGTCAACCTCGGGGTCGGATTCACCGCGTTCAGTCCGCTGGCCGGGGGTTGGCTCACGGGCAAGTACCGAGCAGGCGAACCGTTCCCGGCCGGGTCGCGGATGACACTACGGCCCGAACCGTACGCGGCCCTCCAGTCGCCGGATACCTTCGCCGCCATCGACGCATTGGCGCAGCACGCCATTGCTCGCGGTCTCGATCTGGCTACGCTTGCCCTGGCTTGGGTGCTGACCGATCCGCGGGTCAGTGCCGCGATTGTTGGCCCCCGCACGCCAGCACAGCTGGTGCAGATGCTCGCCGCGCTGAGTGTCACGCTCTCACCGGCCGACCGAGCGGACTTGAGCGCCATCGCGCGTCATCGAACGTGACCGCGCCGGCCGGGGATGCCCCCGGGCCGGCGCGGTGGCCCCTCAAGGCAACGGTCGTCGGCAACGCATCGGGTTTGAAATGCTCAGCGCCGCCGGGCTAGGTCGACAAGTCGCCGCCCGGTGTTGGCGACCCGGCCGAGGATATGGCGCCACAGGGTGTAGAGGAGGTCGAGCAGAAGCACTCGGCCAATATGTCAGACCGGCGGCCAGGCCAGCCGGTCTGACATATTGGCCCGATGCCGATGGAAGAGGCGCTCGCGTGGATCGACACCGCCGTCCCGGACCGCCGCTCGGCCGAACTCGAGACCGTCAAGGACCGGCCGTGGTCGCTGGTCGCCAAGGTTCCGACCGCTGAGGAACCCATGTGGTTCAAGGAGAATCGTGCCGGGACCCGTTATGAGACCCGGCTGCTGCCGGTGCTTGCTCGCTGGCACCCGGACCGCGTTCTGACGCCGATCGCCACCGAGCCGTCCCGGGCCTGGAGCCTGCTGCCGCACGGCGGCACGATCCTTCGCGAGGCCGATCCGGCCGGAGACGCCGATCACTGGGCCAAGCTCCTCAGCGCGCACGCACAGTTTCAACGGGACTTGTGCGTACGCGTGCCTGAGCTGATCGGACTCGGCGTTCCGGATGTCCGACCCGAGCGCATCTTTGAACATCTCGGCGGGCTCGAAATCCCCAACGCGGTCACTGGGTACCTGCCCGAGCTGAAGCAGCTCTGCGACCGCTTGGCCGCCAGCCCCATCCCGGCGAGCCTTCAACACGACGATCTGCACGACGGCAACGTGTTCACCGATGGCCGGGTCTTCGACTGGGGAGACGCCGTGGTCTCGCATCCGTTCGGCGTTCTCCTGGTTGCCTTGCGCATGGCCAAATTCCGGCTCGACCTGACCGACGCCGACCCGGCGCTCGCCCGGCTGCGGGACGCGTACCTCGAGCCGTGGACCGATCTCGGCGATCGCGCGTCGCTTCTGTCCGACGTGACCGATGCCGTTCAGATGACCCGTGTGAGCCGGGCGCTGGCATGGCAACGCTCGCTCACGGAGGCGACGGTGGAGCAGCGAACAGAGTTCGCCGACGCGGTGCCTTACTGGTTGGAGTCGCTGGTCAAGCCGGATTAGGGACACTGTTGATGCCGTCACTGTGGACGACTGGTGAAGAGCCTGTAATAAGTCGGTCACCGGTATATGCAGGCACTAGATTCGTCGATACCGTAAGCCAACACGGATCAGCCACCGGGAGCCACCATGACCATGACACCGGCACGGCCGACCATGCCCACCCTGACCGAGCGGCTCTGGCCGAGGCTCGAGCATGAGCCCGACCGCCGCCGGTCGAGCCGGGCGGCGTTCGGGGCCGCCCTGGTCGCCGCGATAGTGGTGCCGCTCACCCGCCCCGGTTTGGGCTGGATCATCGGCGTGCTGGCCCTGATTGCGGTGTTCGCGATCGCCAGCGGTGGGTCGGGGACAACGCTTGCGCCCGCGTCCGCGACCGGAGCCGCGACCGGCGAGGCGTCCGCGGCCGGAGCCGCGACTAGCGAGGCGTTGGCGGCCGGAGCCGCGACCAGCCGGACAGCCGCGTCCGCACGGGCGACGGATCCCGCCGCCCGCGCGTTGGCGGCGGTCGCGGCGGTGGCACTCGTGGGAGTCGGCACCTGGCGGGCCGCGCCGTGGCTCTTTGCGATCTGTCTGATCGTGGCTCTGCTCCTTGGTTCCTACGCCGTTGTCGGTGGGCGGACTTGGCGCGACCTTGGCGTCGTGCCTTTCGTCCTGCTGTGGTCGGCGCTGCTGGCCGTCGAGGAAAGGCCGAGGGACAACCGGCCGCCC
>DATFRM010000377.1:0-4077 GCA_035263265.1 Actinomycetes bacterium | reverse complement strand
GGGGCTAGGTGCCCTGGATCGGGGCAAGCAGCTCGATCCGGTTTCCGACCGGATCAGCGGTATAGCAGCGGTGATAGCCAGGCAGCGCGCCGTCCCAGCGGATCGGTGCGCCCGCCGCGACCAAGCCGTCGGCGAGCGCCTGCAGCGCAGCGGGGTCAGGCAACTGGAGCGCCGGGTGCGCCTTGCGGGCCGGCCGGAACTCCTCCTCGACGCCAAGGTGTAGCTCGGCTGAGCCGGCCCGGAACCAGGCTCCGCCCCGTGCCGCCAGTTCGGGTGGCTTGGCGACCTCAGCCATGCCGAGCAGATCCCGGTAGAACCGTCGCAGCTCAGGCTCGGAACCGGCCGGGCAGGACAGCTGCACGTGGTGGATCATCCAGCTCATGCCGGTCGCCTGGCCACTACGAAGATCCGCCGGAACGGCAGCACAGCGCCGTACGACCGGGCTGGGTAAGCATCGCGAAGCTGCCGCTTGTACTCCGCCACAAACTCGTCCCGGTCCGATCCGTTGAGCACGGCCAGCACTGGCCGAGCCCCGGTCCCGCTGATCCACTCGTACACCGGATCCGGCCCGGACAGCACATGCAGGTACGTGGTCTCCCAGGCGTCGACCTGCCAGCCGAGGCAGCCGAGCAGCTCGAGGTAGTCCGCGGCCGGCATCGGGAGCCGTTGCAACTGGCTGAGCTGGAACCCGGCCGCGGCCAGCACCGGCTGCCAGCGAGGCCGTTCCGCCAGGTCCCTGAGCAGCCGGTGGGCCGGCTGGTCATGGTTTCCCGGGACTTGGAACGCCAGCCAGCCGTCCGGCGCGACGTGCTGGGCGAGCCTGGGAATCAGCGCGCGATGGTCGGCGATCCAATGCAGGGCCGCATTGGAGATCAGCACATCCACCGGCCGGTCCGGCACCCAGTCCCGGATGTCGCCTATCTCGAACTTCAGCCTGCCCGGTACCGCCAAGGCCTGAGCGCGGTCGATCATCTCGGCAGAACTGTCCACGCCGCGGATGCCCGCGCCCGGCCACTTCGCTATCAGTAGCCGAGTCAGGTTGCCGGGCCCGCAACCCAGGTCGACGACGTCACGCGGGTCGGTCGCACCGATGCGCTCCACCAACTCGACGAACGGCCGCCCCCGCTCGTCGGCGTACTTCAGGTACTGGGTCGGGTCCCAACTAACCGGGGCAACCACAGCTGCCGCCTCTCCTCCTGCGTTCGTCCTACCTCGATCGACCACGGGCACCACGGCTACCACTTCTCCTGCCTGGATTCGTCCTACCTCGATCGACTGCGGGCACCACGGCTACCACTTCTCCTGCCTGGATTCGTCCTACCTCGATCGACCCATGGCACCGTCGCTCTGTCCGCCCTGCGTAGCTTGTCCCTACCGACTGCGTGGCCTGCCGCCGATCCTGCACAGCCCTCCCTAACCTGCCCACCCGATATCTCGATGTCAAGAGACTTGGCGTCAAGCAGTACACTCATCCGGCATGGAGGGTGGGCCCGGCCGGACCGACGAGGTCGACAAGCTGGTTACCGCTTGGCGCCGCGAACGGCCCGACGTCGACATCGCTCCGCTCGAGGTGTTCAGCCGGATCACTCGGCTGGCCCGGCATCTGGATCGCGCCCGCCGGATCGCGTTCGCCAAACACGACCTCGAAGTCTGGGAGTTCGACGTCTTGGCCGCGCTGCGCCGAGCAGGCGAGCCCTACCAGCTCTCCCCCGGCCAACTGATCACCCAGACGCTCGTCACGTCCGGGACCATGACCAATCGGGTCGACCGGCTGGCCGCAAGCGGGCTGGTCCGCCGGCTGCCCGATCCGGCCGACCGGCGCGGCGTACTGGTCCGGCTGACAGATGAAGGCCGAGCACGCGCCGATGCCGCGCTAGACGACCTGCTCGACCGGGAGCGCACGCTACTGGCGGACCTGGATCCGGCCCAGCGCGCCGACCTGGCCGCCGCGCTGCGAACACTGGTCCTGCCGTTCGACAATCCCGCCGCGACCAGCCAGGCCGGGAGCGCCGCCGGCTAGCCAGGCCGGGAGCGCCGCCGGCTAGCCGGGCCGGGAGCGCCGCCGGCTGGCCGGCGGCGCCGGACTAGCGCAACCGCAGATCCCGCCTGCGGTGCAGCTGTCTCATCGCGGCGACTCCCGCTAGTGGTCCTATATCGACGGTTCCGGAACCACTATCCGCGCGCCCTGGACGGGCCCGATCGCCCGCCGCACCGTCCGACATACGCCGGCCGCACTCAGCGTGACCGCCAGGTCGAGCGCATGCTCGGCATCCGCGACCAGGAACGCGCAAGTCGGGCCGGAGCCGGACACGATTCCGCCGAGCGCGCCGTGCTCGAGCCCGGTCTGCAGAGTCAGCCGCAACTGCGGCCGCAATGCCAGCGCGGCCGGCTCGAGATCGTTGGTCAGCGCCTTGCCCAATGCGGCTAGGTCGCCGTTCCGCAGCGCGATCATCAGATCCTCAGCCGTTTGCGGTACCGCCACCGCGACGGCGTCACGCTCCCGGATCCGGTCACACTCCGCATACACGGCCGGCGTCGACATGCCCTCGTCGGCGAGGGCGAACACCCAGTGGTAGGTACCGCGGACCAACGCCGGAGTCAGCTGATCACCCCGGCCGATCCCGACCGCCGCACCACCGACCAGCGCGAACGGGACATCCGCCCCGATCTCGGCAGCGATCTCGACCAGGTCGTTCCGGCTCAGGTTGGTTCCCCATAGCTCGTTGCATGCGACCAACGTGGCGGCCGCATCCGCGCTGCCGCCGGCCATGCCGCCGGCGATCGGAATGCCCTTGCGCAGGTGCAGGTGTACGCCGGGCGCCGCGCCAGGGTGCGATCCGCCTCCAGGCTCCTGATCCTGGCCACTACCGGTACGCCGAGCGGAGTCCCGAACCGGACGCCGGCCCGAAGCAGCGCGAGCGGCGCTCGAGACCCGTGGCCGATGCGCGTGACCGCCGCGGTAGCCGGTGGCCGCCGCAAGCACGATCGCGGCGACGGCAGCAAGGTTCGTCTGGTCGCTCGGAACCGCTCCCCCAGCCAGATCACCCGATACCGTGATCTTGAAGCGCTCCGCCGGGGTCGCGGTCACCTCGTCGTACAGCCCGACTGCATGAAACACGTTGATTAGATCGTGATAGCCGTCTGCTCGCAGCGGACCGACGGCGAGCTGCAGGTTGACCTTGGCCGGAGCGCGCACAGTGATCGACGACGCGGCAACCGGCACGATCGAACACTCCTCGGCAGCGGGACCCGGCGCCCCCACCCTCCGATGCGGCCCAGCCCTCAGCACGGACAAGCTGAGCTTGCCCTTAGTTCAGATCACCTCGCAACTGCCCCGCTAGGCGAGAGGACATCAAACGAAGTCGACCAAGCTGACACCGGCAGTCGAACGATGCGCGATCACGCGACTCGTCGATCGGGGTGATCGTCTATGTGATCATGGCTGCGATGGTCAACCAAGTGCTCGCCAACCTGTCGATCGGAGCCGATGCTGACCCGGCCGTCGGCGTGCAATGTGATCCACTCACCGGCCAGATGTAGTCGGTTGTGGTGGTAGTCGCACAACAAGATCAGGTTGTCTAGCGCAGTGACTCCACCGAGCGCCCAGTGCTTTCGGTGGTGAGCGTCGCACCACTGACCCGGCACGGTGCACCCGGGATAGCGACACGTGCGGTCGCGGATCAGCAGCGCACGGCGCATCGCGAGACTGACCACCCTGGTGGCTCGGCCCACATCCAGCGGCTGGCTGTGTGGGCCCAGCACGATCCGGGTAACCGTGGCGTCGCACCCGATCCGCCGGGCAAGCTCACCACTGATCGATCCGGCCCAGCCCAGCTCGGCCGAGTCGGACCCTGGCGTGGCTTGCAACGTCGCAAGGTCGACGGTGACCAGCACCTGCGGCCGCTCCCCTCCGGTCGTGGGCAGCTGACCGTGGCCGAGCATCCGCCGGGCTAGCTCGCCCAGCGCATCGGCGCGTCGCTGGCCGGGTGTCCGGACATCCTCCGGCCCGGCCGGAGCGGACAGTGACTGCACAGCCGCCAGCACCGCTTCGCCGGTCAGCGGGTCGAGCAGGCCGTC
>DATFRM010000376.1:0-2306 GCA_035263265.1 Actinomycetes bacterium | reverse complement strand
CATCTCCGCCTCGGGACACAGGTGCCACTTGCCGACGATGTAGGTGTTCCAGCCACGCTCACCCAGGATCTCGGAGATCATGCCGTTCTCCGGTGGGATGGTGCCGCTCGCGTTCGGAAAACCGATCGCGGCCTCGGTGATGCACGCCATGCTGTTGCGTGTGTGGTTGCGACCCGTCAGCAGGCACGATCTGGTGGGCGAGCACAGGGCCGTGGTGTGCCACTGCGCGTAGCGCACGCCCTCCGCGGCGACACGGTCGATGTTCGGCGTATCCATCGGACCCCCGTAGCAGCCCAGCGCGGCATATCCCACGTCGTCCAGCACGATGTACACGACGTTGGGTGACCCGGCCGGCGCCACCGGCGGCTGGAAGGGTTCCCAGTCAGGCACCGAATCGCGGACGTCGACATTGACCACACCACGGAACGCAGACTCAGCCACTACAACCATCCCCACGCAGGACCTGCAACCGACACCCGCCCACCAAGCACCGCTCGATCAACGGATGTATCGATCGAGCGACAGCGCCTGGTCGCGCCACTACGTCGACTCTTGCACGGTTTTGGGCTAGATGCGGTAGATTCCCGATCCCGGGCCGATCGGCCTACCTGGTCATGCCGGATCCCGATATTGACCCCACGGCAGTGGCGCAGGCGTTCCTCAGCCTGGGTTCGTGGCCGGCCGGCGTACGCACCGGAAGCCCAGATGGCCCGTACCGGTATCGACGGTTTCCCGCTGTCGTGCGGCCGGACGGTACCGCAGGCAGTAGTTCGGCGCGCACAGGTGCGAGCCGCCCTTGATGACATGCGCCGGTATCGCCGCCGCGCGCTCCACCTCGCGGGTCGGAGCACAGCACGCATCGACCCGCCCGGCACTATGGTCGCTGGTGAAAAGGTCGGCCGTCCATTCCCAGACGTTGCCGGCCATGTCGTGCAGCCCGAATCCGTTGGCCGGGAAAGCACCCACCGGTGAGGTCCGCTCGTAGCCGTCCAGGAGCAGATTCTGCCAGGGGAACTCGCCCTGCCAGGTATTGGCCATCAGGAGACCCTTCGGGGCGAACTCGTCACCCCAGCAGTACGCCGCACCGTCCAGCCCACCGCGGGCTGCGTACTCCCACTCGGCCTCCGTCGGCAGCGCCTTGCCGGCCCAGTCCGCATAGGCGGCCGCATCGACGTACGACACCTGGGTCACCGGATGCGCCTGCCGGCCGTCGAGGGTACTGCCCGGCCCCTCCGGATGCCGCCAATCCGCACCCGGCTGCCACGTCCACCAGTTGCGAAAGTCCGACAGGTCGACCGGGCCGGCGGTCCTGCGGAACACCAGCGACCCGGGTACCAGCAGCGCCGGGTCGGCGTCCGGATAGTCGGCCGGGTCAGGCGGGCGCTCGGCCGTGGTCACGTACCCGGTGGCATTCACGAACCCGCGGAACTGGTTGACCGTCACCGGATGCCGGTCGATCCAGAACCCGTTGACCGTAACGGGGTGGACCGGCCGCTCCTCCGGGTAGAAGTCCGCCGAGCCCATCCGGAAGGTCCCCTGGGGAATCCACACCATGCCCTTCGGCGCGGACCCGGTCCCAACCTCCACCGTCTGCGTGTGCACTGTCCGTCCCCGTGATGCCCGAGATCACCGCCGCAGGCATCATAGGCGCAGGCCACGCCGCCCGGACCTGGAATACGGAAAGACCCGGAGCCGCAACAGTGGCTGATCGCCGCAACGACGGGGTACCGCCCTGACCGCCACGCCTACGCAGCCGGCACGTTCTCGGCGTGGTCGAAGTCGCGGGTACGGATGAGCAGCAGCGACAGGATGCCGGCGATGACTGCCATGATCGCCGCGACCAGCAGGATGTCGTTCAGCCCGCTGGTGAACGCCGCGCGTGCCGCGTTCTGCACCGGAACCCGTTCGGCCGGTGGCAGCGCGGCCACGGTCTTGCCCAGCTCGCCCTTCGTCAGAGCCGCGGTGATCTGCTGCGCATGGCCCGACACGCCGGGCACCCGGGCGAAGTCGGCCGCCGCGGCGTCGCGTACCCGGCTCGCGAACAGCGATCCGAGCAGTGCGATGCCGGTCGCGATGCCGACCTGGCGGAACGTGGAGTTGATGCCCGAGGCCATGCCGGCCTTCCGCTCGGGTACGACGCTCACCGCGGTCGACGCGAGCGGCGGGTTGAGCATGCCGACGCCGACGCCGGCGACGATGAGGCCGGGTGCCAGGTGGGTCCAGTCCGAGCCGGCGTTGAGGCCGCGCATCAGCCACAACCCGATCCCGACGACGATCAGGCCGATGCCGATCAACAGGCGTACGGG
>DATFRM010000375.1:0-3111 GCA_035263265.1 Actinomycetes bacterium | reverse complement strand
CAGCCAAGGACATCCTGGCCGCCGCGGCCGAGAAGGCCGACGCCGAATCCGAGACTGAGATCGACGTTCCCGAAGACTCGATGAAGACGCTGGACGAGATCTTCGCGTTCTCCGACCTCACGGCCGA
Source organism: Actinomycetes bacterium (assembly GCA_035263265.1). Classification (GTDB taxonomy): domain Bacteria; phylum Actinomycetota; class Actinomycetes; order JAKEEW01; family JAKEEW01; genus DATAFN01. The sequence continues at coordinate 2,984 of DATFRM010000375.1, read as the reverse complement.
CCGGCCGCCGACTGTGCCGAACAAGAGCAGCGAAGCCGAGTCGGCCGATCCATCCGCGCTCGACCCGGACACCGATGGCGACCAGGTGATCCTGGAACCAGACGCCGGCGATGACAAAGCCTCTGCAGGCACGGGTGACAAGCCGGCTCCGCCCTCGCAAACCGACGGCAAGCAGACCGCACCCACCGAGAAACCCGCGACACAGTCCGGCGGGAAGCCGGCTACCAAGGCGGATGGCGGTAAGTCGGTGCCGGAGCCGGGTAAAGATGTCGGCGCCGACTCACCGGCGACGGTCGCGAAGGTGGTGAGCCGGCGTGACACCCCGGCCCGCGTTGGCGGTCCGCAGAGTCGCGGCCAGCAGCAGAATCGCGGTGGACAGCGCGGCGGCGATCGCAGCGGTGGCGGACCGCACCGGGACCGACCCAGCGGTGGATCGGACAGCTAGCGTCCGGCGCCGCGGTAACTGGCCGAAGGAGCCCTGTTCTACCCGTCGATGAGGCCGAACGCGCGCTGCTTCAGGATGGAGCGCCCGACATCGGTCAACGGCTCGACCCGCGTGGGCGGCGCCTCGGGCTTTCCGGTCGTGCGTAGCCAATCCCGGAACAGCTTGTCCAAGTGCTGTCCCGACACCTGCTCGGCCACCTCGATGAACTCGTCGAGCGTCCCGTTACCGCCCGCCTTCTCCGCCGCCCAGCGCTTGAGGATGGCGAAGAACGCCGCATCCCCAACTTCCCGCCGCAATTGGTGCAATGTCATCGCGCCGCGCCAGTACACGGCCACGTTGAACAGCTCCTTCGGGCCAGGGTCGGCGATCCGCAACGACCAGAAGCGGTTGTCGGCGGGCAGACCGCCATAGAAGAAGTCGAACGCCTGGTCCGCGGTTGCGTACCCGGCCTCCTCCATCCATAGCCACTCGGCGTAGGTCGCGAATCCCTCGTTCAGGACGATGTCGCGCCATCGACTCAGCGACACGCTGTCGCCGAACCACTGGTGCGCAATCTCGTGTACCAGGATCAGCTCTTCCCCCGGATCGCCACCGCCGAAGAAGCGCGACTCGTACACCGGCCTGGTCTGCGTCTCGAGGGCGAAGCCGAGCGGATGGTTGTCGACGATCGCGCCGCCCGTGTCGAACGGGTAGCGGCCGAACCGGCTGGCCAAGAAGTCGATGATCCGGCCCTGCCGGGACAGCGAGCGGTCGGCGATGGTGCCGATGCTTCGATCGACCGCGTCCCACATCCGCAGGCCGGACGACGTGCGGTACGAGCGCAGGTCGAAGTCGCCGATCGCGACCGTGGTCAGGTAGCTGGCCATCGGCGTGGTCGCCGTCCAGGTCCAGGTGTTGCCGCGGTGCGAGGCCAGCTCGCCGTTGGCGATCGCAACCAGGCCGTCCGGCACGGTGACCACGAACGTGTAGGTGGCCTTGTCGGTCGGATGGTCGTTGACCGGAAACCAGTACGCCGCCGCCTCCGGTTGTCCGGCCGCGACCGCGCCGTCGTCGGTGGCACGGAAACCGCGCTCCGGCCGACCGGAGTAGCGGACCACGGTGCGGAACTTCGTCCCGGATCCGAGCGGCTCGGCGGGGGTGACGCTCAGCTCATGGCGGGTGCGCCGCCACCTGGCCACCGAGCCGTCCACAGTGATCGACCGGATCGAGAGCCCGACGAAGTCGAGATTGAACGTGCGCAACGCCTGTCCGGCGCGGGCGTCGATGGTCGCGGTCGCGGTCAACCGGTCGCTGTCCGGGTGGTAGCGAACCTGCAGCCGGTAGTGCGCGGCGTCGTAGCCCCCATTGCCGTAGGTCGGGAAGTAGGGGTCGCCGGCGCCGGGTGCGCCGGCGACAGGTGCGCGATCGGTGCCGGTAGCCGTGCCGACCCCCGGCGATGCCGTCGCACTTGCGAGATCCCGAGCCGCGTTCCGATCATCAGCGGAGAGCAAGCAGCCGGACACCGTGCCGGCCGCTGCCAGCGCCGCGATCAGCCGGATGGCCACCACCCTCATGCCCGCTCCTCTGCCCCCAGCACAGTAGCGAGTGAGCGCGCGATCAGCCGACCGGCGCGGTCCGGCGCAGGTCGGTCACCGTCACCCCGGGTGCGATCTCCCGGCTACCCGTCGGCTGGAAGCCGCGCCGGCGATACAGCGCCAGCGCCGGCTCGTTCTGAGTCCCGGTTGACACGATCACTGCGGAGGCGGGCGGTAGTGCGTCGAGCAGCGCCGATGCAAGGCCAAGCCGGAAGAAACGTGGGTCGATCGCCAGTCGGTCGATGTCGAGCTCGCCGCCCGGCTCACCCAGCCAGCGATACCCGAGCAGACCGGCCAGCTCGCCGTCCGCGCGCGCGCCAAGCACACAGAGCCCGCTGGCCTGCAGCTCGGCGACCGTCTCGCGCAGCGGTGGGATCCCGTCGAACCCGATCAGTGCCGCCTCGACCGCGTACGAGCGGCGCTGGATCCCCACCACCACCTCCGCCACTGCCGGGTCCGCGAGGTCTAGCGGCGCTACCGCGACAGCCGGCATGGCTACAGGTTGCCGCGAAGTTCCTGCTCGCGCTCGATCGCCTCGAACAGTGCCTTGAAATTGCCTTTGCCGAAGCCGAGCGAGCCATGCCGCTCGATCAGCTCGAAGAACACAGTCGGCCGATCCTGCACCGGCTTGGTGAAGATTTGCAGGAGGTAGCCGTCTTCGTCCCGGTCTACCAGGATCTTGTGCTCCTTGAGCACCTCGACCGGCACCCGCACTTGGCCGATCCGCGCTCGCAACTCGGGGTCGTCGTAGTAGGAGTCCGGGGTGCCGAGGAACTCGACACCGGCCGCCCGCATCACGTCGACACTGCGGATGATGTCGTTCGTCGCGACCGCCACGTGCTGGGCGCCCGCGCCGCCGTAGAACTCGAGATATTCGTCGATCTGGTACTTGCGCTTGGAGACGGCGGGCTCGTTGAGCGGGAACTTGACCTTGCGCGTACCGTTCGCGACCACCTTGCTCATCA
>DATFRM010000374.1:0-9864 GCA_035263265.1 Actinomycetes bacterium | reverse complement strand
CTGCTGCTTGGCCGGTACCCAGCGGACATGCTCGCCGACACCGCGGCACTGACCGACTGGTCGTTCGTAGCCGACGGTGACCTGGCCACGATCAGCGAGCCGATCGACATGCTGGGGATCAACTACTACCAGCCGTTCCGGGTCCGGAAGCTGCCCGGTCCGATCATCACCGCCGGTACGAGCAAACGATCACCCAGTTTCGCCGATTTGTCCGCACAGAGCGGCGATAATGACCTGGACAGATGGAACTGGCCGGACCAGCTGCCGAGCGAGTATCCGGGCTGCGACGACATCGAGATCATGTCACCGCGGGCTCCGGTGACGGCGGGCGGCTGGGGCATCGACCCGCTCGGGCTGGTCGAGCTGCTGACCCGGATCCATCGGGATTACCCGGCCGTCCCGCTGATGGTGACCGAGAACGGCGCCGCGTTCGACGATGTGCCGGGCCCGGACGGGCGGGTCGCGGATCGGGACCGGATCGGCTATCTGGCCGGACACCTGCGGGCCGGCCACGAGGCCATCGCCCTCGGTGTCGACCTGCGCGGTTACTTCGTCTGGTCGCTGATGGACAATTTCGAGTGGGCCGAAGGCTACGCCCGGCGGTTCGGGATCGTGCATGTTGATTTCCGGACCGGCGAGCGCTCGCTCAAGGACAGCGCACTGTGGTACCGGAACGTGATCGCCCGCAACGGGCTGGACTGACGGGAGGTGCGGCAGCGGTGACCCGATCCCGCCCGACGCTCGAGGACGTCGCCGCGCACGCCAGCGTGTCCCGGGCCACCGTCTCCCGCGTGATCAACGGCTCGCCGAAGGTCAGCGACGAGGCGCGGGACGCGGTGGAGGCGTCCATCCTGTCGCTCGGCTACGTGCCGAACCGGGCCGCCCGCACGCTGGTCACCCAGCGCACCGACACGATCGCGCTGGTCGTCTCCGAGCCGGACACGATGCTGTTCAACGACCCGTTCTTCGGTGGCATCGTACGCGGCGTGAGCCTGGAGTTGCAGGACACCGGCGAGCAGCTCGTGCTGGTGATGGTGACCACCGACGCCGACCATGAGCGGTTCGAGCGATACGTACGCGGCGGCCACGTGGACGGCGTACTGCTGCTGTCCCTACACGGCGCCGATCCGCTGCCCGGCGCGCTGGCCAGAGCCGGGATACCGACCGTCCTGGGCGGACGGATCCTGGTGAACGACGCCGGCCTGCCGTGCGTCGATGTCGACAACGTCGGCGGCGCTGGGCTCGCCGTGCGCCGGCTGGTCGAACTCGGCCGGCGGCGCATCGCCACCATTGCCGGGCCGCAGAACATGGGCGCCGGGGTGGATCGACTGACCGGCTACCGGAAAGCGCTCGGTCCTGGCCGGTACCGTACCGAGCTGGTCGAGGTCGGGGACTTCACCCAGCAGAGCGGGGCCGCCGCCATGACCGCGCTGCTGGGCCGGGCGCCGGACCTGGATGCGGTCTTCGCCGCGTCCGACCTGATGGCGGTGGGCGCGTTGGCGACCCTGCGGTCTGCGGGCCGGCGCGTGCCCGACGACGTAGCGGTGGTCGGATTCGATGACCACGACGTCGCCACGTACGTGGATCCGCCGCTGACGACGGTGCGCCAGCCCATCGTCGAGATGGGCCGGGCGATGACCCGCAAGCTGCTGAGCCTGCTCAACCCGGCCGCGGCCACCAACGGCGCCGACGTGCTCCCCACCGAACTGGTCGTGCGCCAGTCTGGCTAGTCGGCCGGCGTGCGAGGGCCCGCGATCAGCTTCGATCGCGGGCCCTCGGTTGGTGTTTGCGGTTCAGCCGCTGCCGGTGAGCTTCTCCCGCAACGCCGCCAGTGCCTCATCGGAGGCCAGCGTGCCGGTCGCCTCGCTCTCCTCCTCGGAGGAGGAGTACGACGACGGGGCCTCGCCCGACTCGGCGGCCGCCTCGGCGTCGGCCTTGCGCGCGTCCTCGACCTGCTTGCGGTGCGCTTCGTAGCGGGTGCGGGCTTCGGCGTACTGCCGCTCCCACTCCTCGCGCTGCTTCTCGTAGCCGGGCAGCCAGTCGTTGGTCTCCGGGTCGAAGCCCTCGGGATAGACGTAGTTGCCGGATTCGTCGTACTCGGCAGTCATGCCGTACTGGGTCGGGTCGAAGGTGTCCCCGACCGCCTCGGCGATGGTCCCCTCGTTGGCCTGCTTGAGCGACAGCGAGATCCGCCGCCGCTCGAGGTCGATGTCGATCACCTTCACGAAGATCTCGTCGCCGACCTGGACCACCTGCTCGGGAATCTCGACGTGCCGCTCGGCGAGCTCAGAGATGTGGACCAGACCCTCGATGCCCTCGTCAACCCGGACGAACGCGCCGAACGGCACAAGCTTGGTCACGCGGCCCGGCACTACCTGCCCGATCGCATGGGTACGGGCGAACTGCTGCCACGGGTCTTCCTGAGTCGCCTTGAGCGAAAGCGAGACCCGCTCGCGGTCCATGTCGACATCGAGCACCTCGACGGTGACCTCCTGGCCCACCTCGACCACCTCGGACGGATGGTCGATGTGCTTCCAGGACAGCTCCGACACGTGCACGAGTCCGTCGACGCCGCCGAGATCGACGAACGCGCCGAAGTTGACGATCGAGGACACCACGCCGGATCGGATCTGGCCCTTCTGCAGCGTGGTGAGGAACGTCTGGCGCACCTCGGACTGGGTCTGCTCGAGCCAGGCTCGGCGGGACAGCACCACGTTGTTACGGTTCTTGTCCAGCTCGATGATCTTGGCTTCGAGCTCCTTGCCGACGTACGGCTGGAGGTCCCGGACCCGGCGCATTTCGACCAGCGAAGCGGGCAGGAACCCACGCAGCCCGATGTCGAGGATGAGGCCACCCTTGACCACTTCGATGACCGAGCCGGTGACGACCCCGTCCTCCTCCTTGATCTTCTCGATCGTGCCCCAGGCGCGCTCGTACTGCGCCCGCTTCTTGGACAGGATGAGCCGACCCTCCTTGTCCTCCTTCTGGAGAACCAGGGCCTCGATGTGATCGCCGACGGTCACGACCTCGCTCGGGTCGATGTCGTGCTTGATCGACAGCTCGCGGGAGGGGATGACCCCTTCGGTCTTGTAGCCGATGTCGAGCAGGACCTCATCCCGGTCGACCTTGACGACCACACCGTCCACGATGTCGCCGTCGTTGAAGTACTTAATCGTCTCGTCGATCGCGGCGAGGAACTCCTCCTCGGAACCGACGTCATTGACCGCTACCTGCGGGGTGGAGGTCGCTGCGGTATCGGTGGTGCTCGTCATCTGCTAGTGGACTCCGATGCGGACAGGATCGTAGTTCGGGCGCGCGGCGGGCCCGGTTTCGCCCTGGTGAAGACCGTCGGGCCAAGGGAGTGGTGACCGAATGGTCGACGTGGTCGAGCGCGGCCTGCTCCGTCTGAGGTCGCGCAGGCCCCACAGCGCACCCGTCAGGATACGGGTCGGTTAAGGAGCGGGTCAATTAAGCGGCCCACTGGTCGGCCCCATGATCGCGTCCCGCGCCCGAGGCGCCCGGCAAATCCGATCATTAGTTCCGCTGTTGCAAACGATCACCCAGTATGCCCCGATTTGTGGCGCACTATCGTGAACGATGATCAGGGTGGGCCGGGAGATGCCGCGGAGGGACGAGGAGATGGCCGATCCGATAACCCGCCGCGAGGCGTCGGCAACCGAGACCGTGCGGGCCAACCGGGCGTGGTGGGACAGGGCGTCGGACTGGTACCAAGCCGAGCACGGCGAGTTCCTCCGCGACGACGGCTTCGTCTGGTGTCCCGAAGGACTCGACGAGGCCGATGCCCGGTTGCTGGGCCCGGTAGCCGGCCGGCTGGTCCTGGAGGTGGGCTGCGGGGCCGCCCAGTGCTCTCGCTGGCTGGCCAAGCGTGGCGCATCCGTGATCGGGATCGACCTGTCCCGCCGTCAGCTCGAGCACGCCCGGCGGATCGACGCGGCGTCGGGCGCGCCAACCGGAGTTCCGCTGGCCCAGGCCGACGCCGCCGCGTTGCCGTTCGGTGCGAGCATGTTCGATCTGGCCTGCTCGGCGTACGGCGCGCTGCCGTTCGTGGCCGACTCGGCTCGGGTGCTGCGGGAGGTCGCCCGGGTGCTCCGGCCGGGCGGACGCTGGGTGTTCTCGGTCAGCCATCCGATCCGCTGGTCCTTTCCGGACGACCCGGGCGAGGCAGGCCTGGTCGCTCGCGACTCGTACTTTGATCGGCGGGCGTATGTGGAACAGAGCGAGGCCGGGGCGGCCAGCTATGCGGAGCACCATCGCACCATGGGCGACTGGGTTCGGCAGATCAACGCGGCCGGATTCCAGCTGACCGACCTGGTGGAGCCGGAGTGGCCGGACGGCCACGACCGGACCTGGGGCGGTTGGAGCCCGCTGCGCGGCCGGATCATCCCCGGCACCGCGATCTTCGTCTGCGACAAGCCCGGCTAGGCAGGCAAACTGCCGCTGTGGCGGGTGCTCACTGGGCGACGGTAATCAGGTAGTCGACGTCCCGGGCGGACAGGCCGGCGGCTGCCGCGATCCGGCCGAACGCGATCCGCGCTTCCCTGGCGGCGGCGCTGTTGGGCTCGTCAGCGGTCCGGCGCACGGCACGTAGCGCGGTCACGGCGTCCTCGTCGAGCACCGCGACCAGCACAACCGCGCGGCCCGCAGCCGTGCCGTACTGCGCCGCGATCGACTCCTTGATCCGCGCATCGAGCTGGTCGAGGTGGCGCACCGTGCCGCCAAAGCCGCGCAGGTGTTCGACGCTGACCTGCCACCCGTCCCGGACCGGCGTGACCGTGATCGTGCCGACCAGGTCCGGATCCGCGACTCGAACGGCGCCGGAAGCGATGGTTCCGACCGTTATCCGGGCGGTGGCGTCAGCGGGGTTGGGCGGCGCGGTCGGGGTGGGTGAGTGCTTACCGGAGCTCTCGCTCGAGCTGGCAACCGCCGGAGTAGATGCCGGCTCCTGCTCCCGGGCGACCGGCTTCTCCTTCTTCGCCGGCTCCGCTGCCGGCCGCGATGACCCTGCTGGCTGCCCGGTCCCACCCGCCGGGTCGCTCGTCGGCGCACCGGTAGATCCATCGGATGGCGCCGCGGTTGGTGCCGGCGAGGCAGCGGGTGACGGCGCGGGGCAACTCGGCGCCGGGTCGGGCTGCGCCTCCGTGGCGGCCGCGGATGGGGTAGGCGTCCCGGTCGGGCAGACCGGCGGACAGTCCGTCGGCGTGCCGGATGGGCTGGTCGTATCGGTCGGGGTCGCCGTTGGGCAGCCGGTGCCAGTCGGGGTTGGTCCGTCGGTTGGCGTGGGATCGACCGTCGGCGTGGGCGCGGCGGTATCCGGCGGCGTGCCGGTGGGACTTGCCGTCGGCGGGCGCGTCTTCGGCGTTCGGGGCGTGGGGGTCGGACTCGCCGTGGTCGGCGGATGCGATGGCCGGTGCGTCTGCGTATTGGGCGCGGTGGGCGAGGCGGTGTGCGTGGGCGGCGGAGTGCTCGGCCCCTGGGGCGCCGGCACCGGGACACCTGCCTGCCGGTACACGTTGATCCACGCAATGACAGCGGCGACGTACGCGGCGGACGGGTTGTAGGCGAAGATCGCGGCCTGGAGACCGCTGCTGGTGGCCAGGTCGCGACCACCGGCACACAGGTAGGTCGCAGCCGCCAGCGCCGCGTCGTGCATGTTGTGCGGGTCTCGCCGCCCGTCGCTGTTGCCGTCCTGGCCGAAATGGCGCCAGGTGCCGGGCAGGAACTGCATCGGCCCGACCGCGTGGTCCCAGCGCGTGTCCCCGTCCCAGGCGCCGTTGTCGCTGTCCGGAACGGTGGCCGTGCCCGGCCGGCTGCCGTCCAGCGCGATTCCGATGATGCGGGTGCGGCTGGTGCCGTCCGCGTACAGGTCGCCGCCCCGCGCGTGCCCGGACTCGATCCTGCCGACGCCGGCGAGCATGGCCCAGCTCAGGTGGCAGCCTAGGTCGCGCAGGCGCATCGCGGCGGCCGCGCGGACGTAGGCCGCGTACACGTTGGCCGGCACGCCGTACTGGTAGCCGCCGAGATACGGCGGGTACACGGGGTCTGCCGGAACGCCGGGGGTCGCGCCCTGGGACGGCACGGTCGTGGGTGGCACCGGCGGCAGCGGAAGCGGTGTGGGCACCGGCGGGTGCACCGGATCGGCCCACGGATTGAACGGATACGCACTCGCGGCGGAGGGGTCACCGAGCAGCGACTCGGACCCCATGAGCGCGCGCAACCCGCCGCCGGGGACCCCTGCGGCCGCTGCGCAGAGCGACAAGAACACAACCGCCCCCGCGCGCCGGAACCGTGCCGTGGTGCGCACTCAACTCCTCCGTTGCCTACAGGCCCCGCCGTCCGTGCCTTCGGTACGTTCCGCAGCCTTTGACGTTAGCCACCATCGGGAATTGGTTCTACCCCATGACCGACATTTGACGTGATCGATACCGGCGGTTCGCCGACTTGTCACGATCAGTGCGCGGCGTCTTCCCAGGTTGGGCCGAATCCGGTGGACACATCAAGCGGAACACGCAGCGAATAAGCGCCACGCATTTGCTCGGTTACGAGTTTGTTGACCCGGTCCCGTTCTCCGGACGCAATCTCGAGCACGAGCTCGTCGTGCACCTGCAGCAGCATGCGCGAGCGCAGACCGGCATCGCGCAGCGCGTGGTGCACGCCAAGCATCGCGACCTTGATGATGTCGGCCGCCGAGCCCTGGATCGGAGCGTTGAGCGCCATTCGCTCGGCCATCTCGCGACGCTGCCGGTTGTCGCTGGTCAGGTCGGGCAGGTAGCGGCGGCGACCGAGGATGGTCTCGGTATAGCCGTTGCGGCGTGCCTCGTCGACGAGGCCGCGCAGATAGTCGCGCACCCCGCCGAACCGCTCGAAGTACTCCTCCATCAGCTCGCGGGCTTCTTCGGTGGAGATACCGAGCTGCTGAGAAAGTCCGTAGGCGGACAGCCCGTACGCCAGCCCGAAGTTCATCGCCTTGATCTTCGCCCGCATCGCGGTGGTGACCTCGGCGGACGGCACACCGAACACGCGAGCGGCGGTGGTGGCGTGGAAGTCCGCACCCGATCGCAGCGCATCGATGAGGCCCGCGTCATCGGACAGGTGCGCCATGATCCGCATCTCGATCTGGCTGTAGTCCGCGGTCATCAGGCTCTCGCAGTCGTCACCCACCACGAACGCCCGCCTGATCTGCCGGCCCTCCTCGGTCCGGATCGGCACATTCTGCAGGTTGGGATCGGTCGACGACAGCCGGCCGGTGGCCGCGATGATCTGGTTGAACGTCGTGTGGATGCGACCGTCCTCGGCGGTGGATTTGATCAGGCCCTCCACCGTGGTACGCAGCTTGGACACGTCGCGGTGCCGCAACAGGTGCTCGAGCAACGGATGCTCGGTCTGCGCGTAGAGCCCGGTCAGGGCATCGGCGTCGGTGGTGTAGCCGGTCTTGATCCGCTTCGTCTTGGGTAGCCCGAGCTCCTCGAACAGAATCACCTGCAGCTGCTTGGGCGAGCCGAGGTTGAACTGCCGGCCGACCACGGCATAGGCACGCTCGGCCGCGTCCTTCACCTCGGCGGCGAAGCCCGCTTCCAGGTGGGCCAGGTAATCCGAGTCGGCCGCGATCCCGGCCTGCTCCATCGCTGCTAGCACGTCGACCAGCGGCAGCTCGACCTGGGCCAGCAGCGCGGTACCGTTCTGCGCCGCCAGCTGCACATCAAGCGCCTCGGCCAGATCGATCACGGCGCGGGCCCGCACCACCAACGCCTGCGCTTGCGCCGTCTCGTCCCCACCGTCGAAGGACAGCTGACCGGCCTCGGCCGGCTCCTCGGCGCGCAGCTCGCGGCGCAGGAAGCGCAGCGTGAGATCGGCCAGATCGAATGATCGCTGACCCGGCAGCACCAGATATGCGGACAGCGCCGTGTCGGACACCAGACCGCGCAACGGCCAGCCGTGGGCGGCCAGCGCGAGCATCGGCCCCTTGGCGTCGTGCATCACCTTCGGCCGGTCGGGGTCGGCCAGCCACTCGGCCAGTGAAGCGTCGTCGGCCGGAGTGAGCGCGGTCGGATCGACCCACGCGCCGGCGCCGTCGGCCGCGGCCAGCCCGATCCCGGTCAGCCGGCCGGTGCCCCGCCCCCAGGCGCCGGCCGCGGCAATGCCGACCCGAGCGTCGGCTGCGGTGTGCTCGGTCAGCCACCCGACCAACTCGCCGGGCCCGAGCAGCTGCCCGGTCACCTCGAAGCCGGCCTCGGCCTCCGGCTCGGCGGCCGTCAAGGTCTGGTAGAGCCGGTCCCGCAACACCCGGAACTGCAGCGTGTCGAAGACCGCGTGCACCGCGTCGCGGTCCCAGCCGGGCCACACCAACCCCTCGGTGGCCACGTCAAGCGGGACGTCCCTGACCAGCTCGGTCAGCTGCCGGTTGGTCATCACCGCGGACAGGTGCTCGCGCAGCGCATCGCCGGCCTTGCCCGGCACCTCATCGACCCGGTCGACCAGCGCGTCGAACGAGCCGAACTCACGCACCCACTTCGCCGCGGTCTTCTCCCCTACCCCGGGAATGCCGGGGAGGTTGTCGGACGGGTCCCCGCGCAACGCGGCGAAGTCGGGATACTGCGCCGGGGTCAGCTGGTAGCGGTCGAACACCGCCTGCGGGGTCATCCGGGCCAGCTCGGAAACGCCACGCACCGCGTACAGCACGGTCACCCGGTCGGTGACGAGCTGGAAGGTGTCGCGGTCACCGGTAACGATCAAAACGTCGTAGTCCTCGGCCTCGGCCGCGGTGGCCAGCGTCGCGATCAGGTCGTCGGCCTCGTAACCCTCCAGGCTCAGCGACGGTATCCGCAGCGCGGTGAGCACCTCCTTGATCAGCTCCACCTGGCCGCGGAAGTCGACCGGAGTCTCGGATCGTTTGGCCTTGTATTCGGCATATTTCTCGGCGCGGAATGTCTTGCGTGACACGTCGAACGCGACCGCGATATGGCTTGGCTGCTCGTCGCGCAGCGCATTGATGAGCATCGCGGTGAATCCGTAGACCGCGTTGGTCGGCTGGCCGGTCGTGGTCGAGAAATTCTCCACCGGAAGCGCAAAGAACGCCCGATAGGCGATGGAATGCCCATCGAGCAGCATCAGTCGACGGCGGGCCGGTTCGTTCGTGGTCACAGCGGTGATCCTAGGCGTCCGATCCGACAGAATGCGGGTACCCGGACAGGAGGATGCCACCGTGGCTTGGGACGCGCAGGCGTACGACTGGTTGATGCGCGCCGGGATGGGCACGCTTGGCCAGCGGATGGGCATCGAGATCGTTTCCGCCGAACCGAAACGCGTCGTGGCCACGATGCCGGTGGCCGGTAACACCCAGCCATTCGGGCTCCTCCACGGCGGGGCGTCGGCCGTACTCGCCGAGACTCTGGGGTCGATCGCGGCCGGTCTGCACGGCGGGCCACAGCGGCGAGCACTGGGCATCGAGCTGTCGTGCTCGCACCATCGCGCGGCGACCGAGGGTACGGTGACCGGCACCGCCACCGCGATTCACCTCGGCCGCACGCTGGCCACCTACGAGATCACCATCACCGACGACCGGCAAAGACTGATCTGCACCGCTCGGCTGACCTGCCTGATCATCGACGCGCCGACCAACGAGCAGGCCCCATCCGAGGGACACGCCCCGAACGATGCGCAGGCCAGCGAGAACCAAGGGACTCAGTCGTAGCGACCTGCCTGGCTGGGCAGCGCGCTCTCCGACTCGCCGGGCTCGGTCTCTAACTCCGCCGACTCCGGCTCACCGTCGCGGTCGCTCTTCCTGCTGATCACGGCGCGGATCCGGGACCGGCTCAGGAACCGCCGCCGGCGATTGGTCAAGTCGTG
>DATFRM010000373.1:0-4029 GCA_035263265.1 Actinomycetes bacterium | reverse complement strand
CTTCTTGACCCGGCCGCGGGCCTCGGTGTACCTGGCGGCCGCCTGGCGCTGGGACCTCTTGCGGTCGGCCGTGGTGGTCTTTCTCATATCCGACATCGGATAACCCTCCCTGGAAACGGGGTTCGCCTCCAGGTTTCCGCGGCACCGGAGTCTAAACGCGACGGTGCCCGGCAGGAGATCCTGCCGGGCACCGCCGATGTCGCGCCGGTGAGCTACCGGTTGTACGAGCCGAAGTCGTACTCCTCCAGCGGGATGGACTCACCGGAGCCCTGCACGAAGGAGTACGCGGCCACCGCGTCCGCGTCGTAGTTCGGCGGCGGGTAGACCGCCGACTTGGCGTCCTCGGTGGGCTCGACCCGGATGTTCCGGTACTTCTGCATACCGGTGCCGGCCGGGATGAGCTTGCCGATGATGACGTTCTCCTTGAGGCCGAGGAGCGAGTCCGAGCGGGCGTGGATCGCCGCGTCGGTCAGCACCCTGGTGGTCTCCTGGAACGACGCCGCGGACAGCCACGAGTCGGTGGCCAGCGACGCCTTGGTGATGCCCATCAGCACCGGGCGCCCGGAGGCGGGGGTGCCGCCCTGCTCGACCACCGCGCGGTTCACTTCCTCGAACCGCGGCCGCTCGACCAGCTCGCCGGGCAGCAGCTCGGTGTCGCCGGACTCCAGCACGTTCACCCGCTTGAGCATCTGGCGGATGATGATCTCGATGTGCTTGTCGTGGATCGACACACCCTGCGACCGGTACACCTCCTGGACCTCGGCCACCAGGTGCAGCTGCACCTCGCGCGAGCCCAGGATGCGCAGCACCTCGTGCGGGTTGACCGCGCCCTGGATGAGCTGCTGGCCGACCGTGACGCGGTCGCCGTCGGAGACCAGCAGCCGGGACCGCATCGGGACCTGGTAGGAGATCTCGTCCGAGCCATCGTCAGGGACGATGGTGATCTTCCGCTGCTTCTCCGGCTCCTCCAGCTTGACCCGGCCCTCGACCTCGCTGATCGGGGCCATGCCCTTGGGGATGCGGGCCTCGAACAGCTCCTGGATGCGCGGCAGGCCGTGGGTGATGTCCTGGCCCGCCACACCGCCGGTGTGGAAGGTCCGCATGGTCAGCTGGGTGCCCGGCTCGCCGATCGACTGGGCGGCGATGATGCCGACCGCCTCGCCGACGTCGACCCGCTTGCCTGTGGCCAGCGAGCGGCCGTAGCACTTGCCGCAGACGCCGTACTTGGCCTGGCAGACCAGGGCGCTGTAGGTGCGCACCGAGGCGACCCCGCTGGACACCAGCATGTCGATCATGGACTCGGTGATGTCGGCGCCGGACGGCACCAGGACGTTGCCGTCCGCATCCTCGATGTCCTCGGAGATCGTCCGGCCGGTGCCGGTGTTCTCGATGTTCTCCAGCTTGATCACGGAGCCGTCGGCCTGCTTGTCACCGATCTTCATCGGCAGCGAGCGGTCCGTGCCGCAGTCCTCCTCGCGGACGATGACGTCCTGCGCCACGTCCACCAGGCGCCGGGTGAGATACCCGGAGTCGGCGGTGCGCAGCGCGGTGTCGGCCAGGCCCTTGCGGGCGCCGTGGGTGGAGATGAAGTACTCCAGCACGGAAAGACCCTCGCGGAAGCTGGCCTTGATCGGCCGCGGGATGGTCTCGCCCTTCGGGTTGGACACCAGGCCTCGCATGCCGGCGATCTGCCGGACCTGCATGAGGTTTCCGCGGGCCCCGGAGTTGACCATCATCCACACGGAGTTGGTCTCCGGGAACGCGCCCTCCATGTCACGGGCGACGTCCGCGGTGGCGTGCGTCCAGATCTCGATGAGCTCCTGACGGCGCTCGTCGTCGGTGATCAGGCCGCGCTCGTACTCGCGCTGCACCTTGTCGGCGCGGCGCTCGTAGGTGTCCAGGATCTCCCGCTTGTTCGGCGGGGCCACCACGTCCTCGATGGCGATGGTCACGCCGGCCCTGGTCGCCCAGTGGAACCCGGCGTCCTTCAGCGCGTCCAGCGCCTGCGCCACCTCGACCTTGGGGTAGGTCTCGGCGAGCTCGTTGACGATGGCCGACAGCTGCTTCTTCGCGACCTCGTAGTTCACGAACGGGAAGCTGGCCGGCAGCGTCTCGTTGAAGTAGCAGCGGCCGAGCGTGGTGGTCAGCCGCAGCGGCATGCCGGGCTGCCACCCCTCGGGGGTGGCCGACCCGAGCGGCGGGGTCACGTCCCGCAGCCGCACGTCGATCTTGGCCTGGAGGTCGAGCTCGCCCCGGTCGTAGGCCATGACGGCCTCGGACAGGTTGGCGAACGCCCGGCCGGTGCCGGGGACGTCCGGGGCCTCCCGGGTCAGGCAGTAGATCCCGATGATCATGTCCTGGGTGGGCATGGTCACCGGCTTGCCGTCGGCGGGCTTGAGGATGTTGTTCGTGGACAGCATCAGGATCCGCGCCTCGGCCTGCGCCTCGGCGGACAGCGGCACGTGCACCGCCATCTGGTCGCCGTCGAAGTCCGCGTTGAACGCGGTGCAGACCAGCGGGTGGATCTGGATCGCCTTGCCCTCGACCAGCTGCGGCTCGAACGCCTGGATGCCGAGCCTGTGCAGCGTCGGCGCGCGGTTGAGCAGCACCGGGTGCTCGGTGATGACCTCTTCCAGCACGTCCCACACGACCGGCCGGGCGCGCTCCACCATGCGCTTGGCCGACTTGATGTTCTGCGCGTGGTTGAGGTCGACCAGCCGCTTCATCACGAACGGCTTGAACAGCTCGACCGCCATCTCCTTGGGCAGGCCGCACTGGTGCAGCTTGAGCTGCGGGCCGACCACGATGACGGAACGCCCTGAGTAGTCGACGCGCTTGCCCAGCAGGTTCTGCCGGAACCGGCCCTGCTTGCCCTTGAGCATGTCGGACAGCGACTTGAGCGGGCGGTTGCCGGGCCCGGTGACCGGGCGGCCGCGGCGGCCGTTGTCGAACAGCGAGTCCACGGCCTCCTGGAGCATCCGCTTCTCGTTGTTGACGATGATCTCCGGCGCGCCCAGGTCAAGCAGCCGCTTGAGCCGGTTGTTCCGGTTGATCACCCGGCGGTACAGGTCGTTCAGGTCCGAGGTGGCGAACCGGCCGCCGTCCAGCTGGACCATCGGCCGCAGGTCCGGCGGGATCACCGGGATGCAGTCGAGGACCATGCCGAGCGGGCTGTTGCTGGTGGACAGGAACGCGGAGACGACCTTGAGCCGCTTCAGCGCGCGGGCCTTGCGCTGGCCCTTGCCGGTGCGGATGGTCTCGCGCAGGCTCGCCGCCTCGGCCTCGAGGTCGAAGCTGGCCAGCCGCTCCTGGATGGCCCGGGCGCCCATGCCGCCGCGGAAGTACCGGCCGAACCGGTCCCGCATCTCGCGGTAGAGCAGCTCGTCGCCCTCCAGGTCCTGGACCTTGAGGTTGCGGAACCGGTTCCAGACCTCTTCCAGCCGGTCGATCTCCCGGCCGGCCCGGTCCCGGATCTGCTTGCACTCGCGGTCGGCGCTCTCCCTGACCTTGCGGCGCGCGTCGCCCTTGGCGCCCGCGGCCTCCAGCTCGGCCAGGTCCTTCTCCAGCTTGGCCTGGCGGGCCTCGATGTCAGCGTCGCGCCGCTGCTCGAGGTGGCCGCGCTCGACCGAGATCTTCGCCTCGAGCGAGGGCAGGTCGCGGCTGCGGGCGTCGTCATCCACCTCGGTGATCATGTACGCCGCGAAGTAGATGACCTTCTCCAGGTCCTTGGGCGCCAGGTCGAGCAGGTAGCCGAGCCGGCTGGGCACACCCTTGAAGTACCAGATGTGCGTGACCGGCGCGGCCAGCTCGATGTGGCCCATCCGCTCGCGCCGCACCTTGGCGCGAGTGACCTCGACGCCGCAGCGCTCGCAGATGATGCCCTTGAAGCGGACCCGCTTGTACTTGCCGCAGTAGCACTCCCAGTCCCGGGTGGGGCCGAAGATCTTCTCGCAGAAGAGCCCGTCCTTCTCCGGCTTGAGGGTGCGGTAGTTGATGGTCTCCGGCTTCTTCACCTCGCCGTGCGACCAC
>DATFRM010000372.1:0-2894 GCA_035263265.1 Actinomycetes bacterium | reverse complement strand
TTTCCCGACCGGAGTCCGCTCTGTCCGGTCGCACGATCGAGGACCTCGCCACCGAGGCCGGCAGATAGCCCGCCGAACGGAAACGGCGGCATCGTCAAGGGAAGCGCGGCCAACTGCATGAGCAGCAGCAGGTTGTCGTCACCGGCGATCCGGTTCAGCCGGAGCCGGCCGCAGTTGGTGCACCGATGGATCAGCACCCATCGGCCCTTGCCGCGGACTGTGACGGCAATCGGTTCCATCCCGCCGGAGCAGTTCGCGTCCCGATCGCCAGGAGCATTGCGGTCGAGGTGCCTCGACCACAGGCAGGCAGGACAGTGATTGCGATGTGAGGTGCCGGGCGCGTCGAGCGAGACTTCTACGCCGCAGCGTGTGCACCTGAATGAGCGTGAGAACGCCAAGGTTTGGGACCTTTCGGAGCGAAGGCGAATGTGCGGGTCTGGATGACCATGGGGCGCCTCCTCTCCTCGATCCCGTCAAGACATGGATCCAGCAGACCACGACTCGGGCATGACGTCAAAGCGAATAGCGATGAGTTTGCGCTCGGCGTACGGTCTCAATTGGCATGAGTAGCTCGAGCAAGATCAGTTCGCGCGATGGCACGACCATCGCGTATGACCAGGCCGGCTCCGGTCCTCCAGTCATTCTGGTTGGCGGTGCGTTCTGTGACCGCTCGTTCGCCGGCCCGCTCGCGGCGCTGCTTCAACCGGACTTCACCGTTATCAGCTATGACCGTCGAGGCCGTGGGGACAGCGGAGACAAGCCGCCGTACCACGTCGACCGCGAAGTCGAGGACCTGGCCGCGCTGATCGAGACAGCCGGTGGATCGGCACATCTCTACGGCGTGTCGTCCGGCGCCATCCTGGCGCTGGAGACGGCTGTACAAGGGCATCCGGTCCGCTCGCTCGCGCTGGTCGAGCCGCCATACCAGGTCGACGAGCAGCGCCCGCGGGTGCCCAACCTCGCCGACCAGTACACGGAGCTGTGCGCGTCCGGCCGGCCCGGCGACGCGGTCGCGCTGTTCATGACCAAGGCGGTCGGACAGCCTCCGGAGGCCGTTGACCAGATCCGCAATACACCGATGTGGCCGGGACTCGAGGCGATGGCCCCAACCCTGGCTTACGACGCTGCGATCGTCGGCGACGGCGACCTACCCGCCAACCGGGTGGCATCTGTCACCGTACCCACGCTGATGATCGAGAGCACCGACAGTCCGCAATGGCTGCGCAAAGCCACCAGCGCACTGGCGCACGCGCTGCCGAACGCGGAGCATCGAGCGCTAGCGGGGCAATTTCACCAGCCCGACCCAGCGCTGCAGGCGGCCGAGCTCAAGCGCTTCTTCAGCCGCTAACCAATCCGATCCAAAGAACGCCGGAGATGCGAGCGAAATAGCACCCCGGCGTTCCACGTTTATACGTGGCCGGATAGGTAACCATGGCGGCACTGTTCGGAAGGGAGCAGTCATGGCCTCGCAGCTCATCGCGCACAGCACCGTCTCGATCGAAGCCGACCCCGAGACGGTTTGGCGTTGTCTGACGGACTCCGAGCTGGTCGGCAAGGCGTTCTTCGACACCCGGATCGAGTCCGACTGGCGTGAAGGCAGCCCGATCACGATCAGCGGCGAATGGCAGGGCAAGGCGTTCCAGGACAAGGGCGAGGTCGTCTCGGTGGTTCCGTACGAGCGTCTCGCCTACACGCATTGGAGCCCGCTCAGCGGCACCGCGGACGTGCCGGAGAACTACCACACCGTCACGCTTGGGCTGATCCCGGCCGATGGCGGCACCAGGCTCGAGCTGAGTCAGGACAACGTCGGCGACGAGAACGAGCTCAAACACTCCGAAGCCAACTGGTCAACGATGCTCGGCAACCTGAAGAAACTGATCGAGCAACGGTCCTAGCGGCCTGGCGCCGCTTCGCCGGCTCAGTCGTCGAGGATCGCCACGGTCAGCTCCCGCAGCCGATCGGGATCCGCCAGCATCTCGATGCCCACGATCTTCCCCGCGGCCACCGTGAACGCGAAGACCACCCGCGGCTCGCCACCCGGTGCCCATACCGCGCCTGGCGCGCCGTCGATGAGCGCCGGCTTCGCCGCCCGGGCCCGGCCGACAAACGTCTCGGCCACCGCAGTCGCACCCCGTACCTCCGCGGCCGCGCCCACCAGCACAGCCGCCTCATCGGACCGCACCACGACGTCCGGGTCGAGTAGGGCCAGTAGCGCAGCGAAGTTGCCGCCCCGGGACGCGGTCAGGAACGCGTCGACCACTTCGCGCTGACGCCGGACGTCCACCTCCGAGGTGGTATCCGCGCCCTGCACCCGGCGGCGGGCACGGCTGGCGAGCTGCCTGGCCGCGCCCGGCGAGCGACCGACGATGGGAGCGATCTCGTCAAACGGCACCGCGAACATGTCGTGCAGGACGAAGGAAAGACGCTCCGCCGGAGTCAGCGTGTCGAGGACGACCAGCATGGCCAGACCGACCGAGTCCGCCAGCACCGCTTCCTGTTCCGGATCGGTGCCGTCGTCCCGGCCGAATGCCGGCTTGGGCAGATCGGACCCGTGCGGCTCCTCGCGGCGGGACCTCCGAGACCGCAACAGATCCAGGCTGACTCGGGCGACGATCGTGGTCAGCCAGCCGCCCAGGTTTTCCACATCGCTGGAGTCGGCTCGGCTGAACCGCAGCCAGGCCTCCTGAACGGCGTCGTCGGCCTCGCTCAACGAGCCGAGCATCCGGAAGGCCACCGCGGTCAGGTGGGTCCGATGCGCCTCGAACCGCTCGGCCAGCCAGTCGCTCTCGGTCACGTCACACCTCTCGATCGCCTCCGGCATAGCACTGACGGACGCGACGCTGCCGATGTGACAGCTCTAGTCGCTCTTGACGCCGGCCGGGCCGAGTAGCCGC
>DATFRM010000371.1:0-5827 GCA_035263265.1 Actinomycetes bacterium | reverse complement strand
GAGCCGTCGGCGGCGCGGACGATCCGGCCCAGCCCGTTCGGATCGGCGGGGCGGGTAGTCAGCACCGTGGCGGCGCAGTCCGCGGCGCGATGCGCCACGATCAGCTCGGCCAGCGTCTGGGTGGTCAGCAGCGGCACATCGCCGTAGGTGACCACGACCGTTCCTTCGACGTCGCCGAGCGTGTCCAGGGCGGTCTGGACCGCGTGTCCGGTGCCGAGCTGTTCCTCCTGGACGACCGGTGTGGCGCCGGACTCGGCCTCGGCCAGGTAGGCGGCGACCTGCTCCCTGCCATGCCCGATCACGACCAGCAGATGCCGCGGGTCGAGACCGGCGGCCGCGGCAAGCGCGTGCCCGAGCAGCGGCCGGCCCGCGATCGGATGCAGGACCTTGGGTAGGGCGGACTTCATCCGAGTGCCCTCGCCTGCGGCGAGAACAACAACGGCGGCCGGGCGCTGGGGGGTCACGAGCGCCCACACTACCTGCGCGCCGGACGGCAGCAGACCGGCTGCCCGCGTCGCATCCCGATGCCACCAGGCTCCCGGGGCAGGAATCGAACCTGCGTCGTACCGTGATTCAAAGTCACGTCGCCCCTGCCAACAGAGCAACCCGGGATCGCCACCACTAGGGTACGAGATCCCTGCCTGGCCGGCTGCTGGACGCGTGTCGTTTGCCGCCCGGTCATGGCGTTGTCCGCTGGATCGGATTGCCTTACCTACGATGGGGTAGGTTACGGTTGCGTAGCTATCGGCGCTGCCGATCCCGTGTCCAATCCACCGAGCCAAGGGGCCCGATTCCATGACGCCACCCACCGCAACGCTGGTCGACGAGGACCGCAACGCTGCCGGAGCGACCGACGCCGCCGTGGATTCCGCCACCGTCGGCGGAGAACGCAAGAAGGGCACCGAACAGATCGCGCTCTTCCTGTTCATCGCTGTTCCGTTCGTCGCCCTGGTTGCCGCCCTGCCGATCGCCTGGGGGTGGGGGCTTGGCTGGCATGACTTGGTGATCGCGGCGGTGATGTACGTGATAGCCGGGCACGGCATCGGCGTCGGCTTCCACCGGTACTTCACGCACGGCGCATTCAAGGCCCGCCGGCCGCTTCGGATCGCGCTCGCGGTCGCCGGCTCGCTGGCCATCGAGGGGCCGGTCATTCGCTGGGTCGCAGACCACCGCAAGCACCACAAGTTCTCCGACAAAGAGGGCGATCCACACTCACCGTGGCGCTACGGCGAGACCGTGCCCGCGCTGATGAAGGGCCTCTGGTACGCCCACGTCGGCTGGATGTTCGACGTCGAGCAGACCCCTCGGGGGCAGTACGCGCCCGATCTGCTGAAAGACCCGGACATCGTCCGGGTCAGCCGGATGTTCCCGTACCTGACCGCGGTCTCCCTGCTGCTTCCGCCGCTGGTCGGCGGCCTGTGGTCGATGTCCTGGCAGGGCGCGGTCACCGCGTTCTTCTGGGCCACCCTGGTCCGGGTCGGGCTGCTGCACCACGTGACCTGGTCGATCAACTCGATCTGCCACGCGATGGGCGAGCGGCCGTTCAAGAGCCGGGACAAGTCCGGAAACGTGTGGTGGCTGGCGGTGCTGTCGTTCGGCGAGTCGTGGCACAACCTGCACCACGCCGACCCGACCTGCGCGCGGCACGGGGTACTGCCCGGCCAGGTTGACATGAACGCCCGGCTGATTCGGTGGTTCGAGCAGCTCGGTTGGGCCTACGACGTGCGCTGGCCAAACCCGGAACGAATCGAAGCCAAGCGCGTCGGTTAGCTCGTGCCTGGCGCCGGGCACCCGCCAGACGCGACTAAGTTACGTTCGGTGAGCGAGAGCAGCAACGAGCAGCCACGCCGGCCGAGCGGTCGAGTGCGTATGTCCGGCAAGCAACGCCGGGAGCAGCTCGTAGAGGTAGGGCGGCGGTTGTTCGCCGAGCGCGGGTTCGACGCGACCTCGGTCGAGGAGATCGCGGCCAAGGCCGGGGTTTCCAAGCCGGTGGTGTACGAGCACTTCGGCGGCAAGGAAGGCCTGTACGCGGTCGTCGTCGACAGGGAGATGAGCCAGCTGCTGGAATTGGTCACCGGAGCGCTCACCGGTGGCCACCCGCGCGAGCTGCTGGAGCAGGCCGCGTTTGCCCTGCTGGACTACATCGAGCAGTCCACCGACGGGTTCCGGATCCTGGTCAGGGACTCCCCGGTGGCGCAGTCCACCGGCTCGTTCGCCTCGCTCATCTCCGACATCGCCACCCAGGTCGAGCACATCCTGGCCGCGGAGTTCAAGGATCGCGGGTTCGAGGCCAAGTATGCGCCGATGTACGCACAGATGCTGGTCGGCATGGTCGCGCTCACCGGCCAGTGGTGGCTGGAGGTCCGCAAGCCGCGCAAGGCCGACGTGGCCGCGCACCTGGTCAACCTCGCCTGGAACGGGCTGTCCGGGCTGGAGCCGAAGCCGGGCTTGATCGGTCGCCGGGGTCGGTAGGCTCGCCGCCATGCGCGCGCTGGTGTTCGGGACCTACGACGCGACTCGGCATCCCCGGATCGCCGTTCTGACCGAGGGCCTGCGCCGGCACGGGGCCGAGATCACCGAGTGCAACGTGCCGCTCGGGCTGGACACCGCCGACCGGGTCGCGATCCTTCGCCAGCCGTGGCGGCTGCCCGTGCTGGCCGCCCGGATCGGGTGGAGCTGGCGCGCGCTGATCCGCCAGGCGCGCCGGCTGCCGGCCTCAGACGTCGTGCTGGTCGGCTACCTCGGTCATTTCGACGCCCACCTGGCTCGGCGGCTGTTCCCCACTACCCCGATCGTGCTGGATCACCTGATCGGTGCCGCGGACACGGCCAAGGACCGCGGCGTGTCCGGTGGGATCACGAACCGGCTGTTGCAGTGGCTCGACCGGTCCGCGCTGGGCGCCGCCGATGTGATCGTGGTCGACACCGACGAGCACCTGGCGATGCTGCCGGCCGAATACCGCACCAAGGGGGTGGCGGTAGCGGTCGGGGCCGGGCAGCCGTGGTTCGACGCCGCTCGCCGGGCGGCGGTAAGCGAGCCGAGAACCGTAGCCAAGCCGAGAACGGCTGCCGACCCGCTGCGGGTGGTGTTCTTCGGCTTGTACACCCCGCTGCAGGGTGCCCCGGTCATCGGCGCGGCCCTGCGTGAGCTGGCAGACCTACCGATCCAGGTGACGATGATCGGCACCGGTCAGGATCTGGCGGCCACCCGCTCGGCGGCCGGCGCCGGCGCCGACGTCCGCTGGCGGGACTGGGCCGACGCGGCCGAGCTACCCGACCTGGTCGCCGGGCACGACGTGTGCCTGGGCATCTTCGGCACCGGGCCGAAGGCCAGCCGGGTGGTGCCGAACAAGGTCTTCCAGGGTGCGGCCGCGGGCTGCGCGATCGTGACCTCGGACACTCCGCCGCAGCGCCGCACGCTCGGCACGGCGGCGGTCCTGGTGCCACCCGGCGACCCGAGCGCGCTCGCGAACGCGTTGCGCACGCTGGCCGCCGACCGCACACTGACCGCCGACTACCGGCGGGCCGCCACCGAACTGGCCGCGGCCAGATTCAGCCCGGACGCGGTAGTCGCGCCACTGCTGGATCGGCTCGCCGCCGCCGAGGTGACCCAGAGGTGAGCCCGAGATGACGCCGCTTCCGCCGCTGTCCCCCAACGCGTCACTGCGCTATGACGTGATCCGGCGGCTGCTGCCGGTCGGACCGGCCTCGGTGCTCGAGATCGGTTGCGGGATGGGCGGGGTGGGCGCCCGGCTGGCGCAGCACTACCGCTATGTCGGTCTCGAGCCCGACCCGATCTCCTACCAGGTCGCCGCCCGCCGGATCGCCGCGGTCGGCGGCACCGGCGAGGTGCGCAACACCGACCTGTCCGGACTCCACGGAGACGAGCTGTTCGACCTGGTGTGCGCGTTCGAGGTGCTCGAGCACATCGAGAACGACGAGACCGCGCTGAAGGAATGGACGGCCCGGCTCAAGCCGGGCGGCCAGTTGCTGTTGTCCACGCCCGCCTACCAGCACCGGTTCGGCCCGGCCGACACCATGGCGGGCCACTTCCGCCGGTACGACCTGGAGCTGATGGCGGACCGGCTGACCGGTGCCGGACTGGTCGACCAGCGAATCGTGCTGTACGGGATGCCGCTGGGCTATCTGCTCGAGGCGGGCCGCAATGCGATCGGCCGGCGGCGGGCCAAGCGAGCGGGCGGCGACATGGCCGAGCGGACCAGCGGCAGCGGCCGGTTGCTGCAACCGGACAACCGAGTCGTCGGTGCCGCGATCAACATCGGCACCGTCCCGTTCCGGGTGATCCAGCGCGCGTTTCCCGGCCGCGGACCGGGCCTGGTCGCATCCGCCCGCAAGCCGGGCTCGGTGGTCTGAGCGCGGGTCGGGCTCAGCGGTCCAGCGGCAAGTGGTCGCGGGAGCGCACGATCAGGTCGGCCAGCAGCGCCAGCACCGCGACCATGAGCCCGGACATCACCAGCAGCACCGTGTTCGCCGCAAACCGAACCGGGTGCGCGATCAGGTCGTACCCGGCCTTGACCACGCCGATCCCGAGCAGCCACAACGCCGGCGGCATCAGGACCTTGAGCGGATTGAAGTACATGACCATGCGCAGCACCTGCAGGATGTAGCGATACGCGTCGGTCACGAAGTGGAACTTCGAGGCCCCGGAGCGCTTGGCATAGTCGATCGGCACGTAGCAGATGTCGTGCTGGTTGGACAGGAACGCGAGCGTGATCGTGGTGACGCAGGAGAAGCCGGCTGGGAGCAGGCGCAGGTATGGCAGCGCGACCTCGCGCCGGAACGCCCGCAATCCGGAGTTGAGGTCGGGGATCTTCTCGTTCGTCAGTCGCTCCGCGATCTTGCGGATCAGCCACTTGGCCGGCACCCGGAGCAGCTTGTGGCTGCCCTGCTCCGAGGTCCGCGCACCGATCACCTGGTCGTAGCTTGGGTCGTCGGCCAGGATCCGCACCAGCTCTGGGATCCGCTCGTTCGGGTAGGTCATGTCGGCATCGGTCCACACGACGATCTCGCCGGCGGCCTGCTGGGTGCCAAGCCGGCGGGCGGTTCCGGCCCCGCCGTTACGCCGGAACGGGATCAGCTTGAGCGCGGGGTACTTGTCGGCGATGCCCTGGACGCGCTCGAGCGTGGCGTCGGTCGACGCGTCGTCGATCACGATCAGCTCATAGCTGAAGCCGCTCGGGTCCATCGCCGCGCTGATCCGCTCGATCTCGAGCACGACGTGATCCTGCTCGTTGTAGCAGGGCAGGATGATCGAGACGTACGGCGTCGGCTGGGCAGCGGTGGGGCCGCTCCCGGCCGTCGAGGGCTGTGACGCAGTCATAGCGAGGCAAGAGAATACCCGGTTAGCGCGATTCGACCCGTTCGGCAACGGCCTACGGTCGGGCCATCCAGACCTGGAACCGCTCCGGCACGGTCCGGTCCGGGCGGCTGACGAGCGTGCGCTGGTCCACGTCGATGACCACGTCGACCACCGTGTCGGTGGTGAACCCGGAGTCGATCAGCAGCTGCGGCGTCTCCGCAGCCAGCAGTACCGGAGTCCGGCCGCTGGCCCGAATCCGCCCGGTCAGCGCCGCCAGCGCGGCCGGATCCGTCGGCAGCCGCACCCCGACCGCGGGCAGCCCGCACTCGCCGCGGATGGACGGTCCCCACTCGGTCCGGGCCCGGTTGTCCACCAGCAGGACCGCATCACCCGGCCGCAGGCTCGCGCACAGGCCGTTGATCGCCGCAATCGACCCGACCTCGGTCTGCTTCCCGAGCAACGGCACCGCGGCGAGCACAGTCGGGATCAGGATCGCGGCCATCCCTGC
>DATFRM010000370.1:0-3823 GCA_035263265.1 Actinomycetes bacterium | reverse complement strand
CACGCCAGATACCCTGGCCGGATGACCGCTCCCACCGCTGCTGGCCTACGCAAGGCGCTCACCGAGCGCGTGATCGTCGCTGACGGAGCGATGGGCACCATGCTGCAGGCCCACGACCTGACCCTGGACGACTTCGCGGGGCTCGAGGGCTGCAACGAGATTCTGAACGCGACCCGGCCCGACGTGGTCGCCTCGGTGCACGATGCGTACCTCGCGGTTGGGGTCGACTGCGTCGAGACCAACAGTTTCGGGGCGAACTACGGCAACCTCTCCGAGTACGGGATCGTCGAACGGGTTCACGAGCTGGCGGAGGCTTCGGCCCGGATCGCCCGCGAGGTGACCGACGGCTACGCCACCCCCGACCGGCCGCGTTGGGTGATCGGTTCGGTGGGTCCAGGCACCCGGCTACCCACGCTCGGGCATGTGGGCTTCGCCACCTTGCGGGACACCTACCAGCAGGAATGCGCTGGTTTGATCGCCGGTGGCGCGCATGCGCTGCTGGTCGAGACCGCGCAGGATCTACTGCAGGCAAAGGCCGCCGTGATCGGGGCGAGGCGGGCGGTCGCCGGCGCCGGGCTCGACGTTCCAGTCTGGGTGCAGGTCACCGTGGAGACCACCGGCACGATGTTGCTCGGCACCGAGATCGGCGCCGCGCTGGCCACACTCGAGCCGCTCGGGGCCGAGATGATCGGGCTGAACTGCGCGACCGGGCCGACCGAGATGAGCGAGCACCTGCGGCACTTGTCCAAGCATGCCCGGATCGGCCTGTCCTGCCTACCGAACGCCGGACTGCCGGTGCTCGGTCCGAACGGCGCCAGCTACCCGCTGACCCCGGCCGAACTGGCCGATGCACACGACATGTTCACCAGGGAGTACGGGCTTGCCCTGGTCGGCGGGTGTTGCGGGACGACACCCGAGCACCTGCAAGCAGTGGTCGAGCGCGTCGGCGGCCGACCGCTGTCCCCGCGGCGGCTGCGTCCGGAAGCGGGAGTGGCCAGCCTGTACGCGCACGTGCCTTTCCGCCAGGACACGTCGTACCTGTCCATCGGCGAGCGCACGAATGCGAACGGGTCGAAAGCGTTCCGGGAGGCGATGCTGGCACAGGACTGGGAGAACTGTATCGGGATTGCCCGGGCCCAGATCCGGGACGGTGCGCACCTGCTCGATCTGTGCGTGGACTACGTGGGCCGGGACGGTGTGGCCGATATGGCCGAGCTAGCCACCCGGATGGCCACTGCGTCGACGCTGCCGATCGTGCTCGACTCGACCGAACCCGAGGTGATCGAGGCCGGGCTGGAACGCCTGGCCGGGCGCAGCGTGGTGAACTCGGTCAACTACGAGGACGGAGACGGACCTTCGTCTCGGATCCGGCGGGTGATGCCGCTGATCCGCGAGCACGGCGCAGCGGTGATCGCGCTCACCATCGACGAGGAGGGCCAGGCCAGGACCGCGGAGTGGAAGGTCAGGGTGGCCGGGCGGCTCATCGATGACCTGACTACGAACTGGGGGATGCGGGTCGAGGACATCGTGGTGGACTGCCTGACCTTCCCGATCGCGACCGGGCAGGAGGAGACCCGCCGCGACGGGATCGAGACCATCGAGGCCATCCGCGAGGTCAAGCGGCGCTGGCCATCGGTGCAGACCACGCTCGGCGTGTCGAACGTGTCTTTCGGGCTCAATCCGGCGGCGCGGATGGTGCTCAACTCGGTGTTCCTAGCCGAGTGCGTCAAGGCCGGGCTGGACTCGGCAATCGTGCATGCGTCGAAGATCCTGCCAACCGCGCGGATTCCGGACGAGCAGCGCCAGGTCGCGCTCGACCTGGTGTACGACCGGCGGCGGGACGGGTACGACCCGCTGGCCCGGTTCCTCGAGCTGTTCGAGGGAGTGACCGCGGCCGGCTCGCGCGCCAGCCGGGCCGAGGAACTGGCCGCACTTCCGCTGTTCGAGCGGCTGGAGCGGCGGATCGTCGAGGGGGAGCGGGAGGGCCTGACGGCCGACCTGGACGAGGCGCTCCAGACCAGACCCGCACTGGAGATCATCAACGACACGTTGCTAGCGGGCATGAAGACGGTCGGCGACCTGTTCGGATCCGGACAGATGCAGTTGCCGTTCGTGTTGCAGTCGGCCGAGGTGATGAAGGCAGCAGTCGCACACCTGGAACCGCACATGGAATCGTCGTTGGCAGGTGCCGGCAAGGGCACGATCGTGCTCGCCACTGTCAAGGGCGACGTGCACGACATCGGCAAGAACCTGGTCGACATCATCCTGACCAACAACGGCTACTCGGTGATCAACCTCGGGATCAAGCAGCCGATCGGCACGATCCTCGACGCCGCGGACGAGAAGGGCGCCGACGCGATCGGAATGTCCGGGCTGCTGGTCAAGTCGACCGTGATCATGAAGGAGAACCTGCAGGAGATGAACTCCCGCGGGGTCGCGGGACGGTGGCCGGTGCTGCTCGGTGGGGCGGCGCTGACCAGGGCATACGTCGAGGAGGATCTCAGCGCGATCTTCGACGGTGACGTGCGATACGCCCGCGACGCGTTCGAGGGTCTGCGGCTGATGGACGCGGTGATGGCGGTCCGGCGCGGCGAGGCCGGAGCAAGTCTGCCGGCGCCGCGCCAGCGGTTGGTTCGCGGCCGGGCGGTGGTCCGGCCGGCTCGGACTGCTCCGGCGGACATGCCGGCGCGATCCGACGTCGCCGTGGACAACTCGGTGCCGGTACCGCCGTTCTGGGGGAGCCGGGTGGTTCGTGGCATCGCGCTCGCCGACTACGCCGCCTACCTGGATGAGCGCGCAACGTTTCTCGGGCAGTGGGGGCTGCGCCCGACCCGTGGCGGGTCCGGGCCCGGGTACGAGGAGCTGGTGGAATCCGAAGGCCGGCCGCGGCTGCGGATGTGGCTGGACCGGATCCAGACCGATGGCCTGCTCGAGGCAGCCGTGGTGTACGGCTACTTCCCGTGCGTCAGCAAGGGCGACGACCTGATCGTGCTGCATGAGAACGGGACCGAGCGGACTCGGTTCACGTTCCCACGCCAGCACCGGGACCGGCATCTGTGCTTGGCGGACTTCTTCCGGCCGGAGGAATCCGGCGAGACCGACGTGGTCGCGTTCCACGTGGTCACGGTCGGCTCGGCTGTGTCGGAGGCGACCGCCGCGCTATTCGCGCAGAACGCGTACCGGGACTACCTGGAACTGCACGGTCTGTCGGTCCAGCTGACCGAGGCGCTGGCCGAGTTCTGGCACGCCCGAGTGCGGGAGGAGCTCGGATTCGGCACCGAGGACAGCGCTTCGCTGGACGAGGTGTTCCGGCAGGGATACCGCGGATCCCGGTACTCCTTCGGTTATCCGGCCTGCCCGGATCTGGAGGACCGCACCAAGATCGTGGGGTTGCTCGCGCCGGATCGGATCGGGGTCACCCTGTCCGAGGAGCTGCAGTTGCATCCGGAACAGTCCACCGATGCGTTGATCGTGCACCACCCCGAAGCCAAGTACTTCAACGCGAAGTGACGGGTGCAGCAGTTCTACCCGTGCTGACCTGCGGCGGAGCCGGGATCTCCTGGCGCTTCTCGGTCCAGGTCTTGCATCTGGTGATCGGACACTAAGCATGATCAGGGGCTTCGGGTCCCGAAAACCGGCACCCGGAAGCCCCTGATCACGGAGTGGCCCCCCCAAGCGCTATTCGGTGGTGATCGCCTGCATTACGTCGAGCTTCGCGGCTCGGCGTGCTGGCCACAGCGCGGCCAGCACGCCGATCACAGCCGCGACCAGGACGAAGAGCGCGAGCTGGCCCCAGGGAATGCTCAGCACGTCGAATACGTCC
>DATFRM010000369.1:0-7123 GCA_035263265.1 Actinomycetes bacterium | reverse complement strand
CGCGGCTGAGCGAGACGGTCTGGTCCAGGTGCGGCAGGGCGGTGGGGTAGTCGGCGATGCTGCGGTAGGCGAGCCCGAAGCTGAGATGCATTGCCGCAAGCGCCTGCGGATCGCCGTTCGCGGTCGCGGCGGTCAGCCCGGCCTCAGTCACTGCCAGCCATTCCGGGAGCAGGCGACGGATCCAGAAGAACCCGCGCAGCGCGTCGGCCAGCCGCCACGCGACCTCGGACGGTCCGGCCTGAACCGCGTGCCGCGCAGCCGCGAGCAGGTTGGGTAGTTCGGCGTCCAGCCATGCCATCGCCGTCGCCTCGTCGCCGAATTCCGGCCGGGGCGACGGCTCGACAGCTCCGGCTGATCCGGCGGCCGGCTCGGCCCGGACCACGTGCGGATACGCCTGCCGCGCGGCCGCGTCGACGCCGGCCAGGTAGTAGCCGAACAACCGGCCGACGGCGGCAGCTCGCGCCGCCGGCGCGCACTCCTCGGTTGCCCGCTCGATGGCGAACAGCCGGATCAGGTCGTGGAACCGGTACCGCCCGGCCAGCGGCTGCTCGATCAGGTGCGCGGCCGCCAGCCCGTCGAGCGCGTGGGTCACGGCGTCCGGCCCGACGCCGGCCAGCGCTCCGGTGGTGGCCCGGGTGGTGTCCGGGCCCGGGATCAAACCCAGCAGTCGGAAGATGCGGCGCTGTTCCGGCGGCAGCGCCGCATAGGAGTAGTGGAAGGCCACCCGTACGGAGCTGGTCTCGTCTTCCTCGATGGCCAGCGATGCCAGCCGTCCACTGCCGGCGAACCGGCGGACGTAGCCGCCCAGCCCATGCCGGTGGTCGGTGAGGTTTGCGGCGGCTATCCGTAACGCGAGCGGCAGCCCGCCGCACAGCGTCACCAACTCACGCGCCGCGCCCGGTTCCTCCTCGACCGCCGCCGCGCCCAGGGTGTGGGCGAGCAGTGCCACCGCCTCGTCCGAGCTGAGCGCGCCGAGGTCGAGACGGCGGGCGCCGTCCCGGGCGACCAGCCCGGTGAGGCGGTCTCGGCTGGTCACGATGGCCACGCATCCGCTGGTCGCGGGCAGCAAGGGCCGGACCTGCTCGGCCGTACCGGCATTGTCCAGGAGGACCAGGACCCGCCGGCCGGCCAGTCGGGTGCGGTACAGACCGGCCGCCTCGGCTTCCTCGGCCGGAACGCGCTCGTGCGGTACGCCGAGCGCGTGCAGGAACCGGGTCAGCGCCTGGATCGGCCGCATCGGCGCGGCCGGGCCGTGCCCGTGCAGATCGAGGTAGAGCTGGCCGTCGGGGAATCGGTCGCTGACCCGGTGGCCCCAGCACACCGCAAGCGCGGTCTTGCCGACGCCCGCGGTCCCGGTGACGACGCAGATCCTGGCCGCCAGCGCGGGCCGCGGGTCGGCCACGGTCATCGAGCTGAGCCAGGCCAGGTCCGCCTCCCGCCCGGTGAAGCCGCCGATGTCCCGCGGGAGTTGCGCCGGCACCGGGGTGGCAACCGGCGAAAACCCTGACGGAGGCCCCGGTGTCGGGCCCGCTGTTCGCAGCGCAGTCTGATCGCGGAACGCCTCAGGCGGACCGGGTTCGTGGGATGGCATCTCCCCCACCATGTGCCGCCCCCGTATGCGACGCGCCGAGTCCGTTTACCCTATCCGACGTGGGAGGGAACGCGGCCCGATCGACTCGCGGCGTCCGTGCGATGGCGCTACGGGCCCTGCGTTAGAGTGCTGGCGCGCTGCGATCGCAGAGTCGTGTTCCAACCGTGTGGGGATCAGATCCGGACAGCGAGGGCGGACGTTCGTGGACCTGTTCGAGTACCAGGCGAGGGAGATCTTCGCCAAGCACGGCGTGCCCGTGCTCGATGGCGCCGTGGCAAGCACGCCCGAGCAGGCCCGCGAGGCCGCGGCCAGGATCGGTCGCGGGGTCGTGGTCAAGGCCCAGGTCAAGGTCGGCGGCCGCGGCAAGGCCGGCGGTATCAAGCTGGCCGCGACGCCGGATGAGGCGGCGGACCGGGCACGCGAGATCCTGGGGATGGACATCAAGGGTCATGTCGTCCGCAAGGTGATGCTCGCCGAGACCGCGGACATCGCCGCGGAGTATTACGCGTCCTACCTGCTCGACCGGGCGAACCGGACGTTCCTCGCCATGGCCTCGGTCGAGGGCGGCATGGACATCGAGCAGGTCGCGGCCGAGAAGCCCGAGGCGCTGGCGAAGCTGCCGATCGACCCGCTGACCGGTGTCGATGCGGCCAGGGCGGCCGAGATCGTCGCCGAGGCGAACTTCCCGGCCGACGTGCGCGATCAGGTCGCGTCCGTGCTGGTCCAGCTCTGGGGCGTGTTCGTCGCCGAGGACGCCACGCTGGTCGAGGTGAACCCGCTGGTCAAGACCGCCGACGGGCGCATCGTCGCGCTGGACGCGAAGGTCACCCTGGATGACAACGCGGACTTCCGGCACGCGGACGTGTTCCAGGCATACGCGGACACCTACGCGGTGGACCCGCTCGAGGCACGGGCCAAGGAGAAGGACCTCAACTACGTCAAGCTGGACGGCGTGGTCGGGATCATCGGCAACGGCGCGGGCTTGGTCATGTCCACGCTGGACGTGGTGGCGTACGCGGGTCAGGAGTTCGGCGGGGTGAAGCCGGCGAACTTCCTCGACATCGGCGGCGGCGCGTCCGCTCAGGTGATGGCCAACGGGCTGGAGATCATCCTGTCCGATCCGTCGGTGCGCAGCGTGTTCGTCAACGTGTTCGGCGGCATCACCGCGTGCGACGAGGTCGCCAACGGCATCATCGCGGCGATCGAGATGCTCAAGGCGCGCGGCGAGTCCATCACGATGCCGCTGGTGGTCCGGCTGGACGGTAACAACGCCGAGGAAGGCCGGCGGATCCTCGACGAGGCGGAGCACGACGTCGTGGAGCTCGTGGACACCATGGACGGCGCCGCGCGGCGCGCGGCCGAGCTCGCGGCCGCCGCACGGTAGTTCGATCGCGGGACGGGTAGAAGGGCGCGGCAAGACGATGTCGATCTTCCTCAACGGGCAGAGCCGGATCCTGGTCCAGGGCATGACCGGGTCCGAGGGCAGCAAGCACACCCGCCGGATGGTGGCCTCGGGCAGCAGGGTGGTCGCCGGGGTAACCCCGGGCAAGGGCGGCCAGAGCCTGGACGGCATTCCGGTCTTCGACAGCGTGAAGGAGGCCGCGGACGCGACCGGCGCCAACGTGTCGGTGGTGTTCGTTCCGCCGCGGTTCGCCAAGGCCGCTGTCATCGAGGCGGTCGACGCCGGGGTACCGCTGTGCGTGGTCATCACCGAGGGCATTCCGGTGCACGACACCGCGACGTTCTTCGCCGATGCCCAGGCGGGTGGGGGCACCCGGATCGTCGGACCGAACTGTCCCGGTGTGATCAGCCCCGGCCAGTCCAACGCCGGCATCATCCCGGCCGACATCACCAAGCCGGGCCGGATCGGGCTGGTCAGCAAGTCCGGGACGCTGACCTACCAGATGATGTACGAGCTGCGCGACATCGGCTTCTCCACCTGCGTGGGAATCGGCGGCGATCCCGTGATCGGCACCACCCACATCGACTGCCTGGCCGCGTTCCAAGCCGATCCGGACACCGACGCGATCGTGTTGATCGGTGAGATCGGCGGCGACGCCGAGGAGCGGGCCGCGGACTACATCAAGGCGAACCTGTCCAAGCCGGTAGTCGGCTATGTGGCGGGCTTCACTGCGCCCGAGGGCAAGACGATGGGCCACGCCGGGGCGATCGTGTCCGGGTCATCGGGCACCGCACAGGCCAAGCAGGAAGCGCTGGAGGCGGTCGGGGTGCGGGTCGGCAAGACCCCGAGCGAGACCGCTCGACTCATGCGCGAGGTCATGGCCCAGTCCGCTCACTAGCATGGGCTGCGATGCCAGCGCACCCGGTGCTCCGGCGGATTGCCGGTCGCTACTCCCTCGACTCGGTGCTCGGCCGTGGCGGGATGGGAGTGGTCTGGCGTGCCGAGGACACACTGCTTGGCCGCCCGGTCGCGGTCAAGGAGATCGAGCTACCTGACCATGATCAGGCCACCGTGCGCGAGCGCGCCATGCGAGAGGCGAGGGTGGCCGCCCGGCTCAACCATCCGAACGTCGTCACCCTGTACGACGTGGTCGAGGACGGCGGCCGGCTCTACCTGGTCATGGAGCTGGTCGAGGCGCTGACTCTGCGCGACATCGTGCGCGCGAACGGGCCCGGGTCGCCGCTGCGGGTAGCGACCGTCGGACTCGAGCTGCTGGACGCGTTGGTGGCGGCGCACCAGGCCGGGATCGTGCACCGCGACGTCAAGCCGCGCAACGTCATGGTCGCCGCGTCCGGCCGGGTCAAACTGGCGGACTTCGGGATCGCGTCGATACAAGAGGAGACGCAGCGGACCCGGACCGGCCCGGTGGGCTCGCTGCCGTACCTAGCCCCGGAGCAGGCCGAGGGCGCCCGCACCGGGCCGGCCACTGACCTGTGGGGTCTCGGCGCCACGATGTACTACGCGGTGGAGGGCGTGCCGCCGTTCGACGAGGACGGCACCATCGCGACGCTGCGCGCGATCATTTCGATCGATCCGCGGCGACCGGCGCGAGCCGGGCCGCTGACGCCGGTGCTGGCTGGGTTGCTGGTGAAGAATCCGGAGCATCGCACCACGACGGACCGGCTGCGGCATCAGCTCGAATCGGTGCTGCGCGGCTCGGCCGACACGGTGCCGGTCCCGGCGACCCAGCCGAGTCCGGCCGCAGCGCAGGCCGACGGCCGTACGCTCGCCCCGACCCGGATCTATACGGAGCCGGCGCCGAAGCCGCCTGGCCGGCGGAAACGGGGCCGGCGAGTGTTGATCGCGGCGATCGCGTTCCTCGGGGTGGTGCTGGTGCTCGGCGCGCTGGACGACCGTGGCCGGCCCTCCGCCAAGTCCCCGCCCGGCATCGGGGACCCGGTGCGCGACGGCAACTTCGAGTTCGTGGTCGAGAAACTGGACTGCGGCCAATCCTCCATCGGTCCGGCGCTGTTCCGGCAGACCGCGGACGGCCAGTACTGCGTCGTCACGCTGAGCGTGCGCAACGTCAAGAACGACTCGCGTACGTTCTCGGTCGTCAACCAGAAGCTGCGGGACGGCGACCGGGAGTTCTCGGCGAGTGTGCTGGCCACGATGGCCGCCAACGGCTCGGCCGACCTGATCAACACTCAGCTCAATCCGGCGCAAGCCGCGCAGGGCGTGCTGGTCTACGACGTGCCGAAGTCGGCTACCCCGGACTCCATGGAACTGCACGACTCGCTGCTGAGCGGTGGAGTTCGGGTCCGGGTGAGCGAGGCCGACGACTCCTAGGGCCGATACTGCGCACTGATCTCGAGCAGGATCGGGATCGTGGCGAGTACCGTGCCGGCATGTCGACCAGCAACCAGCCGACGCTGAACGTCGCCGTCCGCAGGACATATCCGGTCCCGGTCGAGATGGTGTGGGCCGCCTGGACGGCATCCGAGTTGATTCGCCAATGGTGGGGACCGGAAGGGTTCAGCTGCCCGGTCGCGCAGCTGGACGTGCGCGCCGGCGGGGTGAGCCTGCTCGCCATGCAGGCACCGGCGCAGTACGGCGGCGGTCGGACGTATACCACTTGGAGCTACAGCCTGGTCGAACCGAGGGCGCGGTTGGAGTACATGATTCGGTTCGCCGACCAGTCCGGTGCCACGATCAGCTCCGCCGACGCGGGCGTCCCACCCGGCGTACCGGATGCGGTGCCACACGTGGTGACCTTCACTCCCACCGATGACGGTGGCACCGAACTTCGCGTCACCGAGTTCGGCTACACGTCGCCGCAGGCGCGCGACTTGTCCCAGATCGGGTTGGATCAGTGCCTGGACAAGCTGGCGGTGGTGCTATCCGACGCCGCCGGCAAGCACGGCTCCTAACGGGCGGCTTGGCGGCGGCCGAGGATGCGGTGCTACGGGAGATAGACCTCTTTGATCTCGACCACCTCGCCGGTCTGCTGGTTGTAGCGCAACGTGACCAGCATGTCGGTGCCG
Source organism: Actinomycetes bacterium (assembly GCA_035263265.1). Lineage (GTDB taxonomy): Bacteria > Actinomycetota > Actinomycetes > JAKEEW01 > JAKEEW01 > DATAFN01. The sequence goes on along the minus strand of DATFRM010000369.1, from coordinate 1,086 downwards.
TCGCCGCTGTTGACGTAGTCGTACAGCTGGTCGGCGTCGATCTCCTGCTCCGGCGGCGCCCCGGTGAGTCGCTGGCTACCGAACACCTTGACGTCCGCGGCCACGACCCGGTCCCGGAGCCGCGTGTTGACATTGCTGATGTAGTAGTCGAGCGGCTCGCCGCCCTCTTCCTCCCACTTCTGCGTGGCTTCCTCGCCGGTGAGGAAGTCCACCCGGTCGAAGACCAGGACCGGCTGGTCACCCGTGCGAACCTCGCTCAGGTACCCGTAGTCCGGATCACGAAGATCGGTCGGGAGCGGTGACGCCGGCGCCGACTTGGACGGGCTGGTCGTGGCGGTGTTGGCCGCCGGCCCGGCCTGCGATGACCCGTCGTCACCGCCGCTGGTCAACATGGCCAGGATCATGCCGAACAGCAGACCCATAACGGCCGTCGCGCCTAGCGCTAACAGCACCCTCCGGTCCCGCCAGAACATCGCTCGCCCTCTTTCCGGTTCGCCGCCGGGGGCAGGAATGGTGTTCGGTACGGTACTGGCCTGCCCGATCGAGGCGGTAGCAGGCTAGCCGCCCTGTTCGATGCGGTCGAAGCAGGCCTGCCGTTCGGTCCGGGTCATTGGGTTGTCCGGGTCCAGACACTCCCAGTACTTGTTGATGAAGACCGCCCAGAGCACGGTCACCAGAATCCCGAGCAGCAGCCCGATGACGGACAGTACGGTTCCGGCGACCGCGACCCCTCGGTTGGTCGCCTCACCGCGCCTGGCCCGGTTGATCGCGACGATGCCGAGGATCAGGCCGACCACACCCAAGATGACGCCGCCCACGCCGGTGAACGCGGCCGGGATCGCCAGGATGCCGAGCACCAGTGCGGCAATACCGAGACCGTTGCGGGGCATCGTCTGAACCCAGCCGGATGACGGTCCTCCCGGCGTCGGGTAGCCGACGCCGGGCGGCTGCGGATACCCCGGGCCCGGCAGACCCGGCTGGCCCGGATATGGCTGGCCGGGCTGGCCTTGCGGGGGGCCGGACTGGCTGGGCTGGCCGGGCGCGGTGCCGCTGGGCTGCTCCGGTGGTGCCGCCGGTTCTGGTCGC
>DATFRM010000368.1:0-4274 GCA_035263265.1 Actinomycetes bacterium | reverse complement strand
CACGCTCACCAGCGCCTCGGATAGGACGCGCAGCCCCTCGTCACACTCTGCATCGGTCAGCGTCAACGGCGGCGCGATGCGCAACACGTTGCCGTACAACCCGCCCTTGCCGACGAGCAACCCGCGCCGCCGGCACTCTTCAAGCACCTGGCCGGCCGCGGCTGGATGCGGCCGCTTGCCACCGGGCGCAACCAGCTCGATTCCGATCATCAGTCCCTTGCCGCGCACGTCTCCGACAGTGGGACACCGCTCGGCCACCGCGCGCAGCCCGGCGAACAGCTTGCTGCCCTGCTTGGCCGCGTTCTCCTGCAGGTTGTGAGTGAGCAGGTAGTCGAGCGTCGTCAGCGCTGCCCTTGTCGACAGCGGGTTTCCGCCGAACGTGGAGATCGAGTTCGCGGTCAGGCAGTCCATGAGATCGCCCCGGGCGACCACCCCGCCGATCGACAATCCGTTGCCCAGACCCTTGGCGAACGTCATCGCGTCCGGGGTCACCTCGTGCGCGCCGATCCCCCAGAAATGCTCGCCGGTCCGTCCCCAACCGGTCTGTACCTCGTCGGAGATCAGCAGGATCCCGTACTCGTCGAGGATCTCCTTCATCGCGGCGAAGAAGCCGTCCGGCGGGGTGGCGAACCCGCCGACGCCCTGGATCGGCTCAGCGATCATGCACGCGACATCGCCGGAGGTGGTGGTGACGATCACATCACGCAGGTCGTCGGCACAGGCGGCGATGTAGTCCGCGTCCGGCAGCGCGCCGAACGGGCTTCGGAAGCGGTATCCGGAGTGCACGTAGCTGACGTTAACCGGGGTCAGGCTCGACGCCGACCAACCACGGTTGCCAGTAATGCCCATGGCCGCGTAGGACCGACCGTGGTAGCTGTTGCGCAGCGCAAGCACCTGGTTCGACTTGCGGTACTGGGTGGCAAGCAGCAGCGCGGCTTCGTTCGCTTCGGTACCGGAGGCGGTGAAAAACACCTTCGGGTCCGGGATCCCGGACAGCTCGGCGATCTTCTCGGCGAGTGCGATCTGGTTCTCGATCAGATACAGCGTCGAGCTGTGCACCACCTTGCCGGCCTGGTCCGTGATCGCCTCGACGATCTCCGGGACGTTGTAGCCGATCATGTTCGTCAGGATGCCGGCGAAGAAATCGAGGTAGCGGTTGCCTTCGGCGTCGGTGACGTGGCGGCCATCCCCCGCGACGAGGGCGATCGGCTGGTCGTAGTACAACGCGAGCCAGTTCGGCATTACAGCCCGGTGCCGGGCGAGCAGTTCGGCATGAGTCACAGACATGAGTCTTCGCCTAGATGGTGTGGTCATCAACCGACGTTTTGTCGGCGGCTGTCCCGTCTGATTGACAGAATGTCTGCCGTGACCGCTGCTTCCAGTTCCGCGGCTGGGGCTCGCCCGGCGCCGCCGACAGTGGCCGACGTACTCGCGCTGCCGGAGGTGGAGCTGGGACGGCCGCTGGTCCTGGCCGGTGCGGAGGCACTCGACACCGCCGTTCGTTGGGTTCACGTGAGCGAGCTGCCGGACATCGCCACCCTGCTGCGCGGCGGCGAGTTGGTCCTCACCACCGGAGTAGCGCTCCCGGGCTCCGAGCCGGAGCTGGCCAGGTACGTGACCGAGCTGGCCGATGGCGGCGCGGCCGGGCTGGTCGTCGAGCTCGGCCGCCGGTTCACCGGTCGGCTGCCCGCCGGAATGGTTCGGGCCGCTCGAGCGCAACGGTTGCCGCTGATCGCACTTACCCGGGAAGCGCGGTTCGTGCGGATCACGGAGGCGGTACACGCTCGGATCATCGAGGCCCAGGTGGCATCGCTGCGGGCGACAACTCGGGTACATGAGGAGTTCAGCCGGCTGGCCGAGGACGGGGCTCGGGTCGAGGAGATCGTGCGTGCCGCGGCCCGGCTGGCCGACCGTCCGGTTGTGCTGGAGAACTTGGCTCATCAGGTGCTGGCGCTGGAGCCCGGCCGGGCCGAAGTAGCCGAGCTGCTCGTCCGGTGGGAGCACCGGTCGCGGGCCAGCCAGCCCGCCGGGCGATCGGGCTACGACTCGGTGCGCGGGTGGTTGATCAGCGTGGTCGGTACCCGCGGCACCGACTGGGCTCGGCTCGTGCTGGTCTGCGCCGAGGAGCCGACCGCGCTGGATCGACTGGTCGCGGCGCGTGCCGCCGCATCGCTCGGGTTGGCCCGGCCACCAGGAGGCCAGCCGGGCGCGCTCGAGCAGGACGCACACGCCAACCTGCTGTCCCGGTTGCTCGCGCCGGGATACCTGGACGCGGAGGAGCTGGTCGCCAGGGCCGGCGCACTTGGGGTGCCATTGCGCAACCGTTCCTTCGTCGGTGCGGTGATCAGGCCGGTTCGCGAGGCGTTCGCCGATACCTCGGCCGGAACGGTCGCGGCCTGGCTCCGCTCGGTCGCGGACGCTGCCGCCTCGGCCGCCCGAGAACTGCGGTTGTCGGCGTTGGCTAGCCCGATCGGCGGAACGGATGCGGTCGTGCTGCTGTCGCTGCCGCGAACATTGTCGGCCGATCCGGTGGTCGATCGGTGGGCCGGCCTGCTGCGCGACCGGGTCGGCGACGGGACCGGGTACGTGATCGCGATCGGCAGCGTGGCGCCCGGCCCCGCCGACGCCGGGCGATCGCTGGCCGAGGCGCAGCATGTGGCGGATGCCGTGCAGGCGCAACGCGGCACCCGTCCGTGCTACCGGATCAGCGATGTCGGCTTGCGCGGTTTGCTTGCCCTGCTCCGCAACGACACCTCGGTACAGACCTTTGCCGAGCGCACCATTGGACCACTGCTTGCGCACGACGGTCGGCACGGAACCGCCCTCGTCCCAGCACTCCGTGCCTACTTCGCGGCCGGCGCGAAGAAGTCCGCTGCGGCCGAGATCGCGCACCTGTCCAGACCCGCGTTCTACGAGCGGCTGGACCGGATCGAGCGGGTGCTCGGCGCCGACCTCGACGACCCCGAGGCCGCGTTGTCTCTGCAGGTGGCGCTGCTCGCCCACGACATCCTGCACGAGACGACCTGACCCGCGACCTGGTTGGCGCAGCATCGCGTTGCGTAACTGATCCACTCAGCTGACCTGCCGGTCCTACCGGCTATGGGTCGCCGGTGTCGGGCGGGTGATCGGCTTCTGGTGGCTGGTCGGTCTCTAGTGGTTGATCAATTGGTGGTTGGTTGGTCTCCGGTGGTTGGTCGGTTTCGGGCGGGTGGTCTGGTTCGGGTGGTTCGGCAGGGGTCGGCGGTGGGGTGATGACGGGGGCCGATGGCTCTGGGTTCGATGGTGTAGGTGTGGCCGGTGGGTGAGGTCCAGTGCACCCCCGTGAGCCATCGCGCTAGAACATCTGTTCGACAACCACGCTACCCGGCACCACCGACAATTTCGGTACGACGCGCGACTGGCGTGGCAGCTATCCGGTGCGGCGGCGGTGGATTTCGTACAGCGCGATTCCGGCGGCTACGCCGGCGTTGAGCGAATCGGTACCGACCGCCATCGGGATCCGTACCAGCACGTCGCAGGTCTGCCCGACCAGCCGAGACAGGCCCTTGCCCTCCGAGCCCACCACCAGCACGAGCGGGTCGGTGGCCAGTTCGAGATCGGCGAGATCGAAGGTGCCATCGGCGGCCAGTCCGACGACGAAGCAACCGGCCTCGCTGTAGGCCTCGATCGCCCTGGTCAGGTTCCCAGCCCGGGCCACCGGCAGCCGCGCCGCGGCACCGGCCGACGCCTTCCAGGCACCCACGGTCATGCCGGCTGCCCGGCGATCCGGAACGACCACCCCGTGCGCGCCGAACGCCGCCGCGGACCGAACGACAGCGCCGAGGTTGCGCGGATCGGTCACGCTGTCCAGCGCTACCAGGAGCGGTACCTCGTCTCGCTGCCGCGCGCGATCGAGCAACTCGTCCGGGTGCAGGTAGTGGTACGGCGGCACTTGCAAGACCAGCCCTTGATGCGGAGCGCCGGAGGTGATCCGATCCAGCTCCGGGCGCGGCGCCTCCAGCAGCGGAAGCCCGCGATCAGCGGCGAGCTTGAGCGTCTCGCGGACCCGGTCGTCGGAGTCGATGCGCTCTGCGACGTACAGATGCGCGGCCGGCACCTCCGCGCGCAGCGCTTCGACCACCGCGTTGCGGCCCGCAACCATCTCGCTCGAGCCCTTGGCTACCCGGGGCCGCGCGGGCGACCGGGATGACGGCCGGCCAGAGCCGGTCGATCGGGTGGAGCCACCAGACCGGGTGGAGCCACCAGACCGGGTGGAGCCACCAGACCGGGTGGAG
>DATFRM010000367.1:0-14225 GCA_035263265.1 Actinomycetes bacterium | reverse complement strand
GCCGGCAGCTGACCCTCGATCTCGGCCCGCGGGATGCCGACCCCTTCGGAGGTGAGCGGCACCTGGACCCGGACACCGGTGGTGGTGTCGGCCTCGATGTACACCGAGCGGATCTGCCCGTTGGGATCGACCGAGAACGCGAACTGCACCATCGGGCCGAACGGGAAATGCCGGTCCGCGCCCCAGATCGTGCCGTACGCCAGCGCGAGCAGCACCGCCGCGGTTGCCGCCAGCCGCCAGGCACGGCCGGTCGTCGGCAGCCGCTCCACGGCGGCCGGTGCGGTGTGGACCGCGTCCCCGTCCCGCATGGCGCGGAGCCTACAGTCGGCACGCGCGTAGCGCCGCGATCCCGATCATTACCGGCGTTCTGTACGGACAATCCGGACAAACCGGGTGATCATCTGTGCATAGCGCCGGTAATGATCGGGAATGGCAGCGAGCGAGCGGGCTAGCCAGTGGGGCTGGCTAGTTCTCGCTGTCGGATTTGACCTTGGCGGCCAGCTGCGCGGGCATCGGCTCGTGCCGCACATAGCTGCGGGTGAACATGCCGGTCCCGTGCGAGATCGAGCGCAGATCAATTGCATACCTGGTCATCTCGATCGCCGGCACCTCAGCCTTGATCAGGGTGCGCCCGGTGCCGACCGGCTCGGTGCCGAGCACCCGGCCGCGCCGGGACGACAGGTCGCCCATCACCGCGCCCACGTACTCGTCCATGACCAGCATGGACACCTCGTCGACCGGCTCGAGCAGGTCGACCTTGGCGTTGGCCGCCGCCTCCTTGAGCGCCAGCGCGCCCGCGGTCTGGAACGCCATGTCCGAGGAGTCCACCGAGTGCGCCTTGCCGTCGACCAGCGACACCCGGATGTCCACCACCGGGTAGCCGGCGGCCACCCCGCGCTCCATCTGGGTACGCACGCCCTTCTCTACCGACGGGATGAACTGCCGCGGTACCGACCCGCCGACCACCTTGTCGACGAACTCGAACCCGGCTCCGGACGGAAGCGGCTCAACCTCGATGTCGCAGATCGCGTACTGTCCGTGGCCACCGGACTGCTTGACGTGCCGGCCCTTGGCCTTGGCCGGTCCGGAGAACGTCTCCCGCAGCGACACCTTGACCGGGATCGAGTCGACCGCAACCCCGTAGCGGTTCTTCAGCCGATCGAGCAGCACGTCGACGTGCGCCTCACCCATGCACCACAGCACCATCTGCTTGGTTTCCGGGTTGTGGTCGAGGCGCATGGTCGGGTCCTCGGCAACCAGCCGGGACAGCCCCTGAGACAGCTTGTCCTCGTCCGCCTTGGAGTGCGCGACTATCGCCACCGGCAGCAGCGGCTCGGGCATCACCCACGGCTCCACCAGCAGCGGGTTGTCCTTGTCCGATAGCGTGTCGCCGGTCTCCGCCCTGGTCAGCTTCGCGACCGCGACGATGTCGCCGGCGATGGCCTGGGACACCGTGCGCTGTGCCTTGCCCAAGGGCGAGGACAGCGCGCCCATCCGCTCGTCCACGTCGTGGTCCTCGTGGCCGCGGTCGGCTAGCCCGTGACCCGACACGTGCACCACGGCATCCGGTCGCAGCGTGCCGGAGAAGACCCGGACCAGGCTGATCCGCCCGACGTATGGGTCGGACGTGGTCTTGACCACCTCGGCCACCAGCGGGCCGGCCGGATCGCAGGCCAGCGGTCCTTTCGGCTTGCCGTCGGGCGTCGTGACCGGCGGCACTTCGTGCTCGAGCGGAGACGGGAATGCCTGGGTGATGACCTCGAGCAGCTCGGTGGTCCCCAGCCCGTCCGGGGTGAGCGCGGTGCCCAGCACCGGGAAGAACGAGCCGCGGGCAACCGCCGTCTCCAGGTCCTTGATCAGGACGTTCAGATCGAGGTCTTCGCCGGCGAGGTAGCGGTCCATCAGGGACTCGTCCTCGCTCTCCGCGATGATGCCCTCGATCAGCGCGTTGCGGGCGTTCTCGATCAACGGCAGGTGCTCCGGGTCCGGCGCGCGCTCGGACCGGCTGCCGCCGAAGTAGTCGTATACCTGCTGACTCAGCAGCCCGATCAGCCCGGCAGCGGTGCCGTCGTCGGCGTGCAGCGGCAGGTACAGCGGCAGTACGCCGTCACCGAACACCCGCTGGCAGATCGCCACGATCTCGTCGAAGTCGGCGCGATGGTGATCCAGCTTGGTGACGACCACGGCCCGCGGCATCCCGACCGCGGCGCACTCCTCCCAGAGCAGCTGGGTTCCGCCGTCCACGCCGTCCGCGGCGGACACCACGAACAGTGCCGCGTCCGCGGCTCGCAGTCCGGCGCGCAGGTCGCCGACGTAGTCGGCGTAGCCGGGCGTGTCGAGCATGTTTACCTTGACGCCGCCGTGCTCGAACGGCGCTAGCGACAGCGAGACGGATCTCTGCTGGCGGAGCTCGGCCTCGTCGAAATCGGAGACCGTGGTGCCGTCCTCGACGCGGCCGGCCCGGGTGATCGTCCCGGTCGCGACGAGCAGGGACTCCACGAGAGTCGTCTTGCCGGCGCCGGTGTGGCCGACCAGCACGACGTTGCGGATCGCAGCGGGCTGGTCAGCCACCGGTGCCCTGCCGGCGGCTCCCGAGGGGTTGGCCGACTTGTCAGCCATGACGTGCCACCTCCTCGTGGGGTGGGCGCGCGGCATGCCGTGGATCGGCGACGCACCTCGCGCGCCCGGGTTCCCCCGAGCCAACTCCACCCCGGCGGCGCTGTAAAGAGCCTGGACCGGCGGGCCGGGCCGCGCGCCGCGTTCGATAATCGGAATGCCGCGGCTGGATACGATGACGCCCGTTCGAGTCCCGCACCGAGGATCGGAACCGGACCATGCTTAACCTGCATACTCGTGCCTTCTGGAGCCGGCTGCTGCTCGCACCGGCGCGCGGGCTGGCCCGGACCGGAGTGAGCCCGGACCTGATCACGGTGCTCGGCACGCTGGGTCTGGTGGCCGGTGCGCTGATCTTCTATCCGCGGGGGCAGTTCTTCGTCGGCACCGTGGTGATCACCGTGTTCGTGTTCTCCGACCTGGTCGACGGCGCGCTCGCGCGGATCACCGGGCGGGCGTCCAAGTGGGGCGCGTTCCTCGACTCGACCTTAGACCGGATCGGGGACGCGGTGATCTTTGCCGGGCTGGCCTGGTGGTTCGCCCGGGGCGGCGACGACGCGGTGATGCTCGCACTGTGCTTGTACTGCTTGATCTCGGGCGCGGTCGTGTCGTACGCGAAGGCGCGGGCCGAGGGGCTCGGGCTGACCTGCAACGTAGGTCTCGCCGAGCGGGCCGAGCGGCTCCTGCTGGTGCTGGTCACCACCGGGCTGGACGGGCTCGGCGTGCCGTACGTGCAGGCGGTCGGCCTTTGGGTGCTCGCGATCGCCAGCACGATCACTTTGGGCCAGCGGATGGCTACGGTCTACCAGCAGACGCACGGCAGGCCGGCCGGGATCGCTGGATGAGCCGGCTCGGCCAGCGGCTCACCGACGCCGGCTACGCGCTGGGCTGGGCGCTGGTCAAGCGACTGCCCGAAGCGGCCGCGCTACGGCTGTTCCGGATCGTCGGCGATCGGGTCTGGGCCCGGCGCGGTCCGGCGATCCAGCAGCTCGAGCGGAACCTTCGCCGGGTGATCGGACCGGAACCAAGCGAGACGGAACTACGAGCGCTGTCCAAGCAGGCAATGCGCTCGTACTGCCGCTACTGGTGCGAGACCTTTCGGCTGCCGGTGTGGTCGCACGAGCGGGTGGTCGGGTCCGTCCGCACGGTCGGCGAACACCACTTCCGCGCTGCTCTGGCCAGCGGACGGGGCGCCATCGTGGCGCTGCCGCACATGGCCAACTGGGATCACGCCGGTGCCTGGGCGGTGCTGACCGGGGCGCCGTTGACCACCGTCGCCGAGCGGCTGCGACCGGAGTCGCTGTTCGAGCGGTTTCTCGACTACCGGCGCACGCTTGGCATGGAGGTTCTCCCACTCGGCGGCGACGATGTGTTTCCGGTGCTGGCCAAGCGGCTGCGGGCGGGCCGGTTGGTGTGCCTGGTCGCCGACCGTGACCTGTCCGCGAGCGGTATCCCGGTAGAGCTGTTCGGCGAGCCCGCGAAGTGCCCGCCCGGCCCGGCGGTGCTGGCCGTGCAGACCGGCGCGGCGCTGCTCGCCGCCGACCTCTGGTACGAGCCGGCCGGCCTGGTCATCCGGTTCCATCCCGAGATCCCGGTGCCGGCCGCCGGGCGGCTGCGCGAGAAGGTGATAGAGATGACCCGGCAGCTCGCGAAGATCTACGAGCGGGGCATCGCGGAGCACCCGGAGGACTGGCACATGCTGCAACGGTTCTGGCCGGCCGATCGCCCGGTGCCGACCGGGGCGGCGGCGCCTCCGGTCGCCGGCAGTCCCGAGCCGACCCGGTAGCGCGAACCGTGCGCGTCGGAATCGTCTGCCCGTACTCGCTGGACCGTCCCGGCGGGGTGCAGAGCCACGTGCGCGACCTGGCCGAGGAGCTGCTGCTGGCCGGTCAGGAGATCAGCGTGCTGGCGCCGGCCGACGACGACGCGCCGGTCCCGGCCTACGTGGTGCCGGCCGGACGGGCGGTGCCGGTGCCGTACAACGGTTCGATCGCCCGGCTGAACTTCGGCCTGCTGTCCAACACCCGGGTCCGCCGGTGGCTGCGCGAGGGCGAGTTCGACGTCCTGCACGTGCATGAGCCGATGGCACCCGGGCTCGGGTTGCTGGCCTGCTGGGCCGCCGACGGCCCGATCGTCGGCACGTTTCACAGCGCGATGACCCGGTCCCGGGCGATGGCGGCCGCGTACTCGATCCTGCAACCGGCCCTGGAGAAGCTGTCGGCCCGGATCGCCGTTTCCGAGGCGGCCCGGCGCACGCTGGTCGAGCACCTGGGCGGCGACGCGATCCTGATTCCGAACGGGGTCGCGATCCGGCGGTTCGCCGACGCCCAACCGCTGCCCGGCTGGCCCGGACCGGGTGGCGCGCTGGGCTTCGTCGGCCGGTTCGAGGAGCCGCGAAAGGGCTTCAGCGTGCTGCTCGAGGCGTTCCGGTTGCTCGCGGCCGACCGGTCCGGGCTGCGGCTGCTTGTGGTCGGCGGCGGCGACGCCGACGAGGCGCTGGAGCCCCTGGAGCCGGCACTGCGGGACCGGGTGATCATGCTCGGCCAGGTGTCCGACTACGACAAGGCCCGGATGCTGCGCTCGGTGGACGTCTATGTGGCGCCGAACACCGGCGGGGAGAGTTTCGGGATCATCCTGACCGAGGCGATGGCCGCCGGCACTCCGGTGCTGGCCAGTGACATCGACGCGTTCGTCCGCGTGCTCGAGGACGGCAAGGCGGGTGCGCTGTTCCGCAACCAGGACCCGGCCGCGCTCGCCGCCGAAGCGGCCCGGCTGCTCGACGACGAACCGTACCGGGACGGGCTGGCCGAGTCGGCCGCGACGGCGGTCCGCCAGTACGACTGGGCCACGGTCGCCGCCGACGTGATCGCGGTGTACGAGACGGTCGCCGGGCCGGAGTCCCGGGTTTCCGAGGACCGCCGGTCCAGGTTCGGCAGGTTCGGGCGATGATCGCGCGGCAGCGGGCCGGCCCTGTGGCGGCGGGGGCATGAACGGCTGGGTCTGGCTGCTGGCCATCGCGGTCGTGCTGATCTGGTCGCTGTGGTGGACCGCGCTGCGGCTCGACCGTTTGCACGCCCGTTCCGACGGCTCGCGCGCCGCGCTGGACGCGCAGCTGGTCCGCCGCTCCGCGGTGGGGCTGGAGCTCGCGACCTCGGGACTGCTGGATCCGGCGTCCTCGGTGCTGCTCGCCGATGCGGCTCACGAGGCGCGCGAGGCTGACCCGGTGGACCGGGAGCTGGCCGAGAGCAATCTGTCCAGGGCCCTGCGCGCGGCACTGGACGAACCGGGCCAGCGGACCGAGATCGAGCGGTCACCCGGCGGGTCCGAGCTGCTCGCCGATCTGCGGGCGGCATGCCGTCGGGTGATCATGGCGCGCCGGTTTCACAATGACGCGGTCCGAGCCACCCAGGGGCTGCGCCGGACCCGACGGGTGCGCTACCTGCGCTTGGCCGGGCGGGCGCCACAACCGGTGCCGTTCGAGATGGACGACGAGCCGCCGGAGGCGCTGGCGCGTGCCCTGTAGCCGGATCGGCAGATCGGCGCCGGGCCTTACGATGGGGACGTACCCGGCGTAGGCCCTTACCCGGGCGTAGTCGTTTACCAAGTGAGGCGTTTCGTGAGCAGGACTGACCCGATGAACAACGACCGGAGCACCGCCACCGGTAGCTCGGCGACCGGCTCCGACGGTCCGGCGACCGGGACGGCGCGGGTCAAGCGGGGCATGGCCGAGATGCTCAAGGGCGGCGTGATCATGGACGTGGTGACCGCCGAACACGCCAAGATCGCCGAAGACGCTGGTGCAGTCGCGGTGATGGCGCTCGAGCGGGTGCCGGCCGACATCCGGGTCGAGGGCGGGGTGGCCCGGATGAGCGATCCCGACCTGATTCAGGGGATCATCGAGGCGGTGTCCATCCCGGTGATGGCCAAGGCGCGGATCGGGCACTTCGTCGAGGCTCAGGTGCTGCAGGCGATCGGGGTGGACTACGTCGACGAATCCGAGGTGCTCACCCCGGCCGACGAATCGCACCACATCGACAAGTGGGCGTTCACGGTGCCGTTCGTGTGCGGCGCCACCAACCTGGGCGAGGCGCTGCGCCGGATCTCCGAGGGCGCCGCGATGATCCGGTCAAAGGGCGAGGCCGGCACCGGCAACGTGGTCGAGGCTACCCGGCATATGCGCGAGATCCGCTCCGGAATCCGCGCGCTGGCCACGATGGACGCGACCGAGCTGTTCGCGGCCGCGAAGGAGCTGCGCGCGCCATACGAGCTGGTCCAGGAGGTCGCCACCGCGGGCAAGCTGCCGGTCGTGCTGTTCACCGCCGGCGGCATCGCGACCCCGGCTGACGCCGCGATGATGATGCAGCTCGGCGCCGAGGGCGTATTCGTCGGCTCGGGCATCTTCAAATCCGGCGACCCGGCCAAGCGCGCCGAAGCGATCGTGCGCGCCACCACGTTCTACGACGACCCAGACGTGATCGCCAAGGTGTCTCGGGGTCTTGGCGAGCCGATGGTCGGGATCAACGTCGCCACCCTGCCGGAAGCCGACCGGCTAGCCAGCCGCGGCTGGTAGCGCCTCGTCGGCCACCCCGCGCTCGGTCTCGTACCCGGCCAGCGCAACCAGCCCGACCGCGAGCCCGGCCAGCGCGCCGAGCGCCGGCACCCGCTCCACCACGGGCAGCGCAACCAGCAGCACCGCACCGACCGCGGCCCGCAGCACCGACCAGTCCCCGCTGGTCCGAAGCTGGAACGCGGTCAAGCCCAGCAGGTACAGGCCCGCACCGCCGGTGAGCGCCCAGGCCGGGATTCCGGTCAACGGGTCGGAGATGGCGTGCGCCGGATCCGCCGCGTACTCCACGACCTTCTTCAGCCCGAGCGCGGTCAGCACGATGCCCGCGATCAGCAGGAAATGCAGGTAGGTGTAGCCGTCCCTGGCCAGCGCGGTGCGCTTGCGTCCAGTCAGCGCCACTAGCCGATGCTCGGCGCGGGCCTGGGCGGCGTCGAAGTACAGCCACCACAAGCTCGCGGTCACCGCCACGCCGAGCAGCACGGCCACGATCATCGACCAGGACACCGGGATGCCGCCGACACCGATCCCGATCGCGACGATCGACTCGCCCAGCGCGATGAGCACGATCAGGCCGTGCCGCTCGGCCCAGTGCGCCGCCGAGTGCACCTGCCAGCCACCCGAACCGGTCAGGTAGACACCGATCGCATCCGCGACGAACGCGATCGTCCACACGGTCAGCCGGCCGCCCTGGGTGGGCATGGTGGCGCCGATCCCCAGCAGCACCAGCGAGGGCAGCAGCGAAGTCAGAGCGCGACGGAGCACCCGGCGTAGCTCCGGGTTGCCCGGGTCGGACAGCAGGTAGATAAGCAGATGCAACAGCCGGACCAGGGCATAGCAGCCGACGAACACGTACGCCGGCTCCAGCCCGCTGCCGCGTTTGTCGAACGACTCCGGCAGGACGATCGCAATGACCAGCATCAGCGCCATCACGGTGATCAGCACCACCCGAAGCACGCCACGGTCGGCCCGCACCGCATTGCCCAGCCAGGCAAAGCAGCACCAGCACCACCACAGCAGGGCGAGCAGCAGGATGCCCTCACCAAGCGTCAGCGCCGTGGGTGCACCGGCCACCAGCGCGGTCACCTGGGTGATCGCGTAGACGAAGACCAGGTCAAAGAACAGCTCGGTAGCGGTGACCCGGTGGGCTGCGTCGGTAGCCGAGAGCCGGGTGCCGGCGCTCCGGGCCGGGCCACCCGCTAACCGGCTGGCCGGGCGACCGGCAGCCCGGGCGGCATCGTCGCTCGGGTCCGCGCCGCCGCTCGGGTCTGCGCCGCCGCTCGGGTCCGCGCCGCCGCTCGGGTCCGCGCCGCCGGTCATGGCGCCATCTGGCTGGTCACGCCCTGCTCCCCGGTGCCGCCGCCGGCAGGTGGCCGATGGCCATGCTCGTAAACTGACATCTCGTCATATCAGCGCGACGTCCGCTCGATGGGCGCGATCAGAAAGGTAGGCCGTGAGCGATCCGGTCATCGGTGTGCTCGCCCTGCAGGGCGACGTGCGCGAGCACGAGCGGATGCTCGCGGCCGTCGGCGCCCGCAGCGCGGCAGTGCGGACCGAGCCCGAACTCGCCGCAGTGGACGCCATCATCATCCCGGGTGGCGAGTCCACCACGATGGACAAGCTCGTGCGCGCGTTCGGCCTGCTCGAGCCGCTGCGGTCGCGGATCGCGGCCGGGATGCCCGCGTACGGCTCGTGCGCCGGCATGATCATGCTAGCCGACACGCTGGTAGACGCGATCGACGGGCAGCAGACCATAGGCGGCATCGACATCGTGGTACGACGAAACGCATTCGGGCGCCAGGTTGATTCCTTCGAAACCCCGCTGCGCCCGGCCGGCGCGCTGGCCGAGCGGGCCGGACCGGTGCAGCTGCACGCGGTGTTCATCCGGGCCCCCTGGGTGGAGTCACTCGGGCCGCGGGTCGAGCCGCTCGCCTCGGTCGAGGCCGGACCAGCCGCCGGTAGGATCGTGGCGGTTCGTCAAGGTGTCCTGCTGGCGACCTCATTCCACCCGGAGCTGACCGGCGATACCCGGGTGCACGAGTTCTTCGTGGAGACGGTCCGCGCCGCCTGAGGCGCGCGGCGGGCGCGCAGGCAGAGCGAGTCGAGGAGCGATCGATGTCCGGCCATTCGAAGTGGGCGACCACCAAGCACAAGAAGGCCGTGATCGACGCGCGGCGCGGCAAGCTGTTCGCCAAACTGATCAAGAACGTCGAGGTGGCAGCCCGGACCGGCGGCGCCGACCCGGCCGGCAACCCCACCCTGTACGACGCGATTCAGAAGGCGAAGAAGGCTTCGGTCCCCAACGACAACATCGACCGCGCGGTCAAGCGCGGCGCCGGGCTCGAGGCGGGCGGCGCCGACTGGCAGACCGTCATGTACGAGGGTTACGCGCCGGGCGGGGTCGCGATCTTGATCGAGTGCCTGACCGACAACCGCAACCGGGCGGCGTCCGAGGTCCGCACCGCGATGACCCGTAACGGCGGCTCGATGGCCGATGCCGGCTCGGTCGCCTACCTGTTCAACCGCAAGGGCGTAGTGATCGTGCCGAGCCCGGGCGGGCTGACCGAGGACGACGTGCTGCTCGCGGTCCTGGACGCCGGCGCCGAAGAGGTCAACGACCTGGGCGAGGCGTTCGAGGTGATCTCCGAGGCCGGCGACCTGGTCGCGGTGCGGACCGCGCTGCAGGACGCCGGCATCGACTACGAGTCGGCCGAGGCGAGCTTCCTGCCGAGCATGACGGTTCCGCTGGACGAGGACGGGGCCCGCAAGGTGTTCCGGCTCATGGACGCGCTCGAGGATTCGGACGACGTACAGAACGTGTACGCCAACTTCGACGTGTCAGACGAGATCATGGAGAAGGTCGGCTAGGCGACCGCTCGCCGCCGGCGACCGCCTCTGACGGCCTCCGATCCGCGCGGCGCGTCGGCTCGGAAACCGGCGGATCGCTCGGTAGTCTCCGAACAAATGTTCGCTGCCTGCTGGGAGTTGCGGTGCGTGTCGTCGGCGTCGACCCCGGGTTGACCCGGTGCGGCCTCGGTGTGGTGGAGGGAACCGCCGGGCGACCGCTCCGTCTCGTTGAGGTATCGGTATTGCGCACCTCCAGAAACGCCGAGATCGGCGCTCGGCTAGTGGCGCTGGAGCGGCAGCTCGAGCAGTGGCTGGATCGGGTCCGTCCCGATGCGGTCGCGGTGGAGCGCGTCTTCAGCCAGCACAACGTGCGCACCGTGATGGGCACCGCGCAGGCCGCCGCCATCGCGATCACGGTCGCGACCAGGCGCGGGCTGCCGGTGTCTCTGCACACCCCGAGCGAGGTCAAGGCGGCGGTGACCGGCAACGGCCGGGCCGCCAAGGAGCAGGTGCAGGCGATGGTGACCAGGTTGCTCCGGCTTGATCACCCGCCCTATCCGGCGGACGCGGCCGACGCGCTGGCGCTGGCGATCTGTCAGGTCTGGCGTGGCGGTGCGCAGGCTCGGCTGGCCGCGGCGGTCACTCAGGCGCAGACGGGACGACACGGATGATCGCATTCGTCAGCGGCGCGATAGCCGCACTCGGTCCGGATGGGGCAGTGGTCGAGATCGGCGGGGTCGGGCTGGAGGTCCAGTGCACACCCGGCACGCTGGCCGCGCTTCGAGTCGGCGAGCCAGCGCGGCTGGCCACGTGCTTGGTGGTCAGGGAGGACTCGCTGACCCTCTACGGGTTCGCGGACGATGACGAGCGCGCCGTCTTCGAGCTGCTACAGACCGCGAGCGGGGTCGGCCCGCGGCTGGCCCAGGCGATGCTCGCCGTGCACAGCCCGAACGCGCTGCGCCGAGCGGTCGCGACCGAGGACCTCGGCGCGCTGTGCCTGGTGCCCGGCATCGGCAAGAAGGGAGCCCAACGGATCGTGCTCGAACTCAAGGACCGGCTCGGTGTCCCAGAGCCGCGGCAGCTCCTCGAGGGAGCCGGGCCGGTGGGCACCGGTGGAGCCGAGGGTGAGCGGGGAGCACCGCTTTCACTGCCGCTGCAGCGCGGCTGGCGGGAGCAGATCCACGGAGCGCTGGTCGGTCTGGGCTGGACCGCGCGAGAGGCGGACGAGGCCCTGGTGGCAGTGACCCCCGAGGTCGACGCCGCCGCCGAACGCGGGGAGACGCCGGAGATCGCGGTTCTACTCCGTTCCGCGCTGCGCGCGCTCGGCCGGAGCTAGCACCGTGACAGAACCGGAGCTGACCACCGAACGCCTGGTCGCGGCCGATGCCGGCGGCGAGGAACGGATGGTCGAGGCAACCCTGCGGCCGCGCCGGCTGGCCGAGCTGATCGGCCAGGAGCGGGTCAGGGAGCAGCTCGCGCTGATCCTGCAGGCGGCACTTACCCGGGCCCGGCCGCCGGATCACGTGCTGCTGTCCGGCCCGCCCGGGCTGGGCAAGACGACCCTTGCGATGATCATCGCGGTCGAGCTCGGCGCTCCGATCCGGATCACCAGCGGTCCGGCCATCCAGCATGCCGGTGACCTGGCCGCCATTCTGTCCTCGCTGGCCGAGGGCGAAGTGCTGTTCCTGGACGAGATCCACCGGATGGCCAGGCCCGCCGAAGAGATGCTGTACATGGCTATGGAGGACTTCCGTGTCGACGTGGTGGTCGGCAAGGGCCCCGGCGCGATGGCGATCCCGCTGGAGATCCCGCACTTCACGCTGGTCGGCGCTACCACCAGGGCCGGCCTGCTACCCGGACCGCTGCGCGATCGGTTCGGGTTCACCGGCCACTTGGACTTCTACGCGCCGCCGGAGTTGGAGCGGATCTTGCATCGCTCGGCCGGGTTGCTGGCGGTGCCGCTGACCGGCGATGGCGCGGCCGAGATCGCCGGGCGGAGTCGGGGGACACCGCGGATCGCCAACCGGCTGCTGCGCCGGGTACGTGACTACGCCCAGGTCCGGGCTGACGGCCAGGTAAACCGAGCGTCCGCGCGATCAGCGCTGGCCGTGTACGAGGTAGACGAACGCGGGCTGGACCGGCTCGACCGCGCGGTGCTCGACGCGTTGTTGACCAGATTCGGCGGCGGTCCGGTGGGTTTGTCGACGCTGGCGGTCGCGGTCGGCGAGGAATCCGAGACGGTCGAGGAGGTGGCCGAGCCGTTTCTGGTCAGGGAGGGGTTGATCGCGCGCACGCCCCGCGGCCGGATCGCCACTCAGTCCGCCTGGGCGCACCTGGGGCTGCGCGCACCGGCCGGTAGCCCGGGCATCCCGCCGCAGCCGCTGCTGTTCGACCAGCCGGATTAGGGCTCCGCTGGCCCGATTCGAGTGGCGCCGGGCCGGACCCGGTTGCGGTCTGGAACAGTGCCCTAGATCATGGCGCCCCGCCGCCGCAAGGGCACGACCTGGTTACAGTGCGTTGTGACGGTGCTGGGCACTCGCCTAGACTCCGCCGAAACCGTGTGACTAGCTGCGGCCGTAATGATCTCTCGGTAGGGACGGCGGCTCTCGCGGTACATACCGAAAGGAACGTGTAGGCGTGAATCTCGCGCAGAGCTCGGGCGGTGGTGGCGCTCTCGGCATCCTGCTGCCGCTCGCCCTGATGTTCGCGATCTTCTACTTCTTGATCATTCGCCCGGCGCGAAATCGACAGCGGCAGGCAGTGCAGGTGCAGAGTGCGCTTTCGCCCGGCGCCGAGGTCATGACCACGGCCGGGCTCTTTGCGAGGGTGTCGTCCGTTGAGGATGATGTCGTCGTGCTCGAGGTGGCACCGGGCGTGCACAGCCGGTACGCCAAGCAGGCCATCATGCGTGTGCTCACGCCGGATGGCGGCCTGGAACACGCCGACACCCGCATCGACCAGACCAGCCCGCGCACGGACGACAACGACCCGAATACGTAGCCGACCGTGGCACCGCCGACCAACGGCGACGCCGCGGTAGGAGCACGGATCGCCCCGGCGGTCCCAGCCCGGTAGCCGGGATGGGACCGCACAGGCGTGAGTAGACCCCGGATGTTCCCTATCTGGGCCGGAACAGGAGAGACAACACGGTGGCTGCACCTTCGACCCCTCGTCCCAAGCCATGGCGGCCGATCATCGCGCTGTTCGTGGTGATCGCGGCCATGTATGGCGGGATGCTCCTGCTCGGCGACCACGGGATGGCAACCCCCAAACTCGGCCTCGACCTTCGCGGTGGGACCAGCGTCACGTTGACTGCGAAGTCGCAGGACGGCGGACCGGTAACCTCGTCGGCGTTGAACCAGGCGCTAGACATCATCCGAGCCCGGGTCAACGGCAAGGGAGTGGCCGAGGCCGAGGTCGTGAAACAGGGCAACAACAACATCGTCGTATCGATCCCGGGGCCGGTCGAGGACACTCAGGGCATCGGCACCACCGCGCTGTTGCGGTTCCGGCCGGTCCTGCAGGCTCAACAGGTAGCTCCGGTGGCTCAGCCGAATCCCAGCGGGAGCCCGAGCGGGTCGCCATCCGAGGAGCCGAGCGGTTCCGGAAGTCCCAGCCCAAGCCCGAGCGACGGCGCGACGAACAACGGGCGGGTGATGAGTGACGCGCTCCGGCAGGACCAGAGCCCGAGCCCGACTCCGTCCCCCAGCCCGACAAACTCCCCGAGCGGCAGCCAGTCGGGAACCCCGGAGCAGCCGGGCGGCAAGAAGGTCACTGCGAAGGTCACGGAGGCATTCGAGAAGCTGGACTGCACCAATCCGGCGAACCGCACCGGCCGCGGCATCGTAGAGCCGCCCGACCAGATACTGCTCGCCTGTGACCAGGACGGCACGGTTAAGTACATCCTCGGCCCGACCGCGGTCGAGGGCACCCACATCACCAGCGCGCAAGCCGGCCTTCCGTCGAACGGCGGGTTGGGTCAATGGCAGGTCAACCTCACGTTCGACGGCACCGGCACCAAGCAGTTCGGGGAGGTCACCGGCACCGCCGCGGCGGCCCAGCCGCCGCAAAACCAGGTCGCGATCGTGCTCGACGGCGTCGTGGTGTCCGCGCCGGTGCCGAACGGTCCGATCACCGGCGGCCAGGCGGAGATCACCGGCCAGTTCACCCAGCGGGAGGCACAGGACCTGGCCGACGTACT
>DATFRM010000366.1:0-3383 GCA_035263265.1 Actinomycetes bacterium | reverse complement strand
GGGCCGGTCAGCCAGCCGGCCGACCCCGCGCTGCTCACCGATCTCACCGACGAGGCCGAGCGCCGTGGCAACTCCAACCAGTACGACGTCGTGCTGTTCGAGACCACGAGCGGTTCGGCCGGCCAGCCGACGATGATCCCGGCGCGTGCGTCGAGTGGGATCGATCCGGCCAGCGTCCCGCAAGACTTGATCGACGAGGTGAGCCAGCGCAACCAGGTCTTCTACCGCTATACGACAGTGCGGTACGAGGCGGCCCGCGGAGTGCCGGGCGTGGCCGGCATCGTGGTCGGCTCGCAGATCAGCGGTGGCGGCCCGAGCTACCAGTTGTACTACCTGTTTCCGCTCGACCAGGAGCAGCGCACGCTGGGTCTGGTCCGCGGCACTGTGGCCACCACTGGTGCGTTGCTGGTGCTGCTACTGGGTGCGATCGCGTACGTGGTGACCAGGCAGGTGGTCACGCCCGTGCGGATGGCGGCGCGGATCGCGGAGCGGATCGCGGCCGGCCAGCTGGACGAGCGGATGCGGGTCAGCGGCGAGGATGACCTGGCCAGGCTCGCCACCTCGTTCAACCGGATGGCCACCAACCTGCAGCAGCAGATCCGGCAGCTGGAGGACCTGTCCCGGGTGCAGCGCCGGTTCGTCTCCGACGTCTCGCACGAGCTGCGAACCCCGTTGACCACGGTTCGGATGGCCGCCGACGTGCTCCACGAGGCCCGGCAAAGCTTCCATCCGCACGTGGCGCGCTCGGCGGAGCTGCTGCAGAACCAGCTCGACCGGTTCGAGGCGCTGCTCACCGATCTACTCGAGATCAGCCGGTTCGACGCCGGCGCCGCGCTGCTCGATGCGGAGCCGGCTGACCTGCGGGAGATCGCCGCCAAAGTGATCGAGTATGCGGAGCCGCTGGCCGAGCTGCGTGGGTCGGCGCTGAGGTTGGTGGGGCCGCGGCAACCGTGCGTTGCCGAGGTCGATCAGCGGCGGATCGAACGGGTGCTGCGCAACCTGGTCGCGAACGCGATCGAGCACGGCGAAGGCCGGGACATCCTGGTCAAACTCGCGACCAACCACGAGGCGGTCGCGGTCGCGGTACGGGACTACGGGGTAGGGCTGAAGCCGGGTGAGGCGTCGCTGGTGTTCAACCGGTTCTGGCGCGCCGATCCGGCTCGCGCTCGGACCAGCGGCGGCACCGGTCTCGGCCTGTCGATCGCGCTAGAGGATGCACATCTACACGGTGGCTGGCTACAGGCGTGGGGGCAGCCCGGCCGTGGCTCGCAGTTCCGGCTGACCGTTCCGCGAGTGGCCGGCGCCGACATCGAGCGTTCGCCCATCCCGCTCGAACCGGAGGATGCCCGCCGGCCGCGGCAGGCGCCGGCGTCCCTGGTCGAGCTGCTGTCATCCGGTCCGGGTGGTGACCGCCGTGCGGACTGAGCACGTCGTACGGCACCGGCGGCTCTCGGTCCGATCGGTGGTCGCCATTGGTTGGGCTGTATTGCTGACCAGCACCGTCGCGCTGCTGGCCGGCTGCGCCTCGATGCCGACCTCGGGCGCGGTTCGGGAGGCCGGCGCCGGCACCGCCGCGGAGCAGCGGGGCAGCGGGTCGCAGGTGCGGGTGTTCGCCAACCCGCCGCAACCCGGCATGTCGGAGCTTCAGATCGTCAACGGGTTCCTCAACGCCATGAACAGCGTTGAGCCGGACTTCGCGACCGCCAGGGAGTACCTGGCCGCGCCGGACGAGTGGAATCCGTACGAACGGGTGCAGGTGTATGACGAGAACCGGCGAAACGTTGGTCCGGACCAGAACGACACCGGCTATCAGCTGGACACCGACCTGGTCGGTGAGGTCGGTGCGGACGGCGCGTATCAGCCGGCGGAGCCGGGCGCGTCGCTCATCCAGCGATTCAGTTTGACCAAGGTCGCGAACCAGTGGCGGATCGCCGTCCCGCCGACCGGTGTGCTGGTGGCCAACATCGACTTCACCCGGGAATACGTGTCCACCGACGGGCCGATCAACGTGTATTTCTTCGATCCGGCATACCGGGTGCTGGTGCCGGATCCGATCTATCTGCCCAAGCGGGCTGATCTGCTCACGGCGGTAGCCGACGCGGTGCTGCGAGGGCCGACCTCCCGCCTTGCGCGGGCGGTGGTCAGTGCGGTGCCAAGCGGGACCAAGCTCGCCTCCCGGCCGGTGACCGTGGTCAACGGTCAGATCACGGTCGGACTGGATCGATCCGCCGCCCGTCTGGACGACGCTCAGCGGAAACTCCTGACCGCACAGCTGGTCTGGTCGCTGTCCGGGGTGAACGACGGCGCCTCGGTCCTGGTCACCGCTGACGGGGTGCCGCTCTACCCGCGAGCCACCACGACGACGGACTGGCAGGCGTACCGGCCGTCACCGCCCACGTCCGACGCGCACCGTATCTACCTGCTCCGAAACGGTGCGCTCCTGAGCTTCGACCGGACACTCGGCGCAGAGCCGCAGCCAGTATTGGCCGGCGGTCGGCTAGGGCCGCTGGCTACGTTCGCGGTTTCACCGCGAACCCCCGCGATCGCCGGCATCAGTAAGGATGCGACCCGGCTGATCAGGATCCGGCCGGACCTGCCGGAAGACCGATCCAAGCAGCTCATGGCGACTGGGACCGCGTTCCGCTCGCCCAGCTGGGATCGGTTCGACCGGCTGTGGGTGGTGGACCAGAGGCGGACCGGATCGCACGTGTACGTCTTCGACGGGGACAAGCAGCGCGAGGTGCATGTGGAAGGGCTCGGCGAAAGCGAGATCAACGAGCTCGCGGTTTCGTCCGACGGCACCCGGGTTGCGATGATCACGCACGACAAGAACGCGCCGCCGCAGCTGCAACTTGGTTTGGTGAAATCCGGCCAGAGCGAGCTCGGCTCACCGGACCCGCGGCACGGCGTCCAACCGGCTCAGATCGTGGACCTGAGCCTGCTCTCTCCGCTGTTGGACGAGGCCATTGACGTTGCCTGGGTGGACCCGCAGCGGCTGGTGGTGCTGATCAAAGACGCGGAGGCCGGGTTGGTGCAGCCGTTCGAGGTCGGCGTGGACGGCCGCATGCCCGAGCTGCTGGGATCGGTAGCAAGCGATCTAGTCTCGGTAGCGGCCGGCGGACCAGACGTGCCGATTCTGTTCGGCACCAGCGACGAGAAGAAGATCTGGGAGCTGTCGACCTCGACCGGACCGACACCGATCCGGGTCTGGAAACCGCTCTCGGACGTAGATAACAACCAAATCGCCGGCACTTCGCCCGCCTATCCCGGCTAGCCTGCCGGTTCGCGGTCAGCGGATGTCCACAGCCGCGTAGTTGTCCACCGACCGCGCCTTCGCGCTGGCCGGACGGTGTCGCGGGGCGAGAGCGTGGCGACATGGCGTG
>DATFRM010000365.1:0-6802 GCA_035263265.1 Actinomycetes bacterium | reverse complement strand
GACCAAGTGCCCGTAGGCGGCACCCTGTGCGGCCTCGCCGTGCAGCCGCACCGTAATCGGCCGGTCCGGCGCGGTCTCCGCCGGCACCGTGATGACAGTGGCACTCTCCGCAAAGGTCCAGGCCGCGGCGGCCACCCGATCGGGCGGAACACCGGCCCGGCCCACCCGCGGGTCGTCGCGCTCGGCCGTGCTCACCGTCACGCCGGCGGGCGCGTCCACCTCGACGAGCACCTTGCCGGTCGGGGCCGCGGTGCCGTCGTGGAGGCCGCGCAGCCGGTTCAGCGGGGTGAACCGCCACTCCTCCTCGCGACCGTGCGGAATCGGGAAATCGGCGACGTCGCTGGAGGCGAACGCGTGCAGCTTGGAGACCGCGCGCTCGCCATCCGCGCCCGCGCCATGGCTGTGCCGGCTGACCTCGACGGTGGGCAGCTTCTGTCCAGTCGGCATGGTCAGCCCACGGCCCCTTCCATCTGCAGCTCGATCAGCCGGTTCAGCTCGAGGGCGTACTCCATCGGCAGCTCGCGGGCGATCGGCTCGACGAAGCCGCGCACGATCATCGCCATCGCCTCGTCCTCGGTCAGACCGCGCGACATCAGATAGAACAGCTGGTCCTCACTGACCTTGGACACGGTCGCCTCGTGGCCCATCGATACGTCGTCCTCGCGGACATCGACGTACGGATAGGTGTCCGACCGGCTGATCGTGTCCACCAGCAGCGCGTCGCACTTGACCGTGGACCGGCTGTGGTGGGAGCCCTCGAGCACCTGCACCAGGCCGCGGTAGCTGGTCCGGCCGCCGCCGCGGGCCACCGACTTGGACACGATCGTGGACGCGGTGTGCGGCGCAGCGTGCACCATCTTCGCGCCGGCGTCCTGGTGCTGCCCCTCACCGGCGAACGCCACCGAGAGCGTTTCGCCCTTCGCGTGCGAACCCATCAGCCACACGGCCGGGTACTTCATCGTGACCTTGGAGCCGATGTTGCCGTCGACCCACTCCATGGTCGCGCCCTCGTGCGCGACCGCGCGCTTGGTCACCAGGTTGTAGACGTTGTTCGACCAGTTCTGGATGGTCGTGTAACGGCATCGGGCGTTCTTCTTGACGATGATCTCGACTACCGCGGAGTGCAGCGAGTCGGTGGAGTAGATCGGCGCCGTGCAGCCCTCGACGTAGTGCACGTAGGCACCCTCGTCGACGATGATCAGCGTGCGCTCGAACTGGCCCATGTTCTCGGTGTTGATCCGGAAGTAGGCCTGCAGCGGGATCTCCACGTGCACGCCGGGCGGCACGTAGATGAACGAGCCGCCAGACCAGACCGCCGTGTTCAGCGACGCGAACTTGTTATCGCCGACTGGGATCACCGAACCGAAGTACTCCTTGAACAGCTCCGGGTGCTCGCGCAGACCGGTGTCGGTGTCCAGGAACACCACGCCCTGCTGCTCCAGGTCCTCGCGGATCGCGTGATACACAACCTCGGACTCGTACTGTGCCGCGACACCGGCGATCAGCCGCTGCTTCTCCGCCTCCGGGATGCCCAGCCGGTCGTAGGTGTTCTTGATGTCCTCGGGCAACTCGTCCCAGCTGGTCGCCTGCTTCTCGGTCGACCGGACGAAGTACTTGATGTTGTCGAAGTCGATGCCGGACAGGTCGGCGCCCCAGGTCGGCATCGGCTTGCGGTTGAACAGCCGCAGGCCCTTCAGCCGCAGGCCGAGCATCCACTCCGGCTCTCCCTTGCGCGCGGAGATGTCGCGCACCACGTCCTCGTCGAGACCGCGGCGCGCGCTGGCGCCGGCCGTGTCCGGATCAGCCCAGCCGAACTTGTAGCGGCCAAGGCCCTCGAGCTCCGGGCGAGCGGTCGTGGTCATGAGGAGGTCCTCCCGGTGGAAGGGGATTCGATTTCGAGCGGCGGCGGCACGTGCGTGGTGCAGACACCGTCTCCATGGGCAATCGTGGCCAGCCGCTGGACGTGCGTACCCAGCAGCCGCGCGAAGACCTCGGTCTCCGCCTCGCATAGCTCGGGGAACTGCTCGGCCACATGCGCGACCGGGCAGTGGTGCTGGCAGAGCTGCTCCCCGCGTCGGGACGGCGCCGGGCTTGCGGTGGCAGCGTAGCCCTCCGCGGTGAGCACCTCGGCGAGCACCCGGGTGCGATGTTCCGGCGGAGTGTCCGCCAGCGCTGCGTCCGCACGCTCCGCGAGGTCTGCGACCAGATCGCGGGCGAACGCGCGGACCGCCTCCCGCCCGCCCGACCGGGCCAGGTAACGCAGCGCGCGCACGGCGAGATCGTCGTAAGCCTGGTAGAACGCGTCCCGGCCCGACTCGGTCAGTGCGAACACTTTGGCCGGGCGGCCGCGACCCCGGGCACCGTAGATCCGCTGCTCGCGAGCCTCGATCATGCCGGCGGCGAGCAGCGCGTCCAGGTGCCGGCGAACCGCCGCCGGGGTCAGCCGCAACCGCTGGGCCAGCGCCGTAGCGGTCGACGGCCCGTTGTGCAGCAGCGAGCGGGCAACCCGATCGCGGGTGTTTCCGCGCACGTCAACGTCGCCGTCGGTGCGGACGGCGACCGGTAGAAGCTCGCGCGCGTTTTTCACAACACCATTGTGACCTAATTCGGTGGGCCGTAACAAACCAATCAGCGTGTTGGGGCCGTCCCATGCCGATCATTAGTCACGCTAGGCGCAAATGATCACCCAGTATGGGCGTTTTGTCCCGAGCCACGGTGTCCAATGATCCAGATTGGGTGCGCTCGCGCGTTCTAGAGTGCCCCCGTGACCGTTGATCCGCCGCCGGGGTCGCTGCAGACCCGTGACTCGCTGGCCACCGATTTGCGCGCGCTCGGCCTGCGGGCCGGCGACATCGTGCTCTGCCATACCTCGCTTCGCTCACTCGGCTGGGTGTGCGGTGGGCCGGTCGCGGTGGTCCAGGCGCTGCTCGACGTACTCGGCCCGGACGGCACCCTGGCCGTACCGGCGCACTCCACCGACAACTCCGACCCGGCGGGCTGGCACTTCCCACCGGTTCCGGAGCAGTGGTGGGAGCCGATCCGGGCGCACATGCCCGGCTACGATCCCGCGGTCACCCCCACCCGCGGCATCGGCGTACTCCCGGAGACGGTGCGCAGTTGGCCGGGTGCCTACCGCAGCTCTCATCCGCAGGTGAGCTTCGCCGCGATCGGTGCCCGTGCCGCCGAACTGCTTGCCGACCATCGGCTCGACCACCGGTTCGGCCCGGGTTCCCCGCTCGGCGCCATGACCCGGGCCGGCGCGCGGATCCTGCTGCTCGGCGCCGGCTACTTGAGCTGCACCGCGTTCCACCTTTCGGAGCACGGCGTGCCGGGGATCGCCACCGAGACCGAGTCCTGCGCGATCCTCACCGACCAGGGCCGGCACTGGGTCACGTATACGGACACGGTCGCCGACGAGGAAGACTTCGGCGAGCTAGGCGCCGCGCTCGAGGCGGCCCGGCCGGACGTGGTCCGGCGCGGGAAGGTTGGCGACGCCGACTGCCGCTTGATCGAGATGCCCACGGCGGTCGAGTTCGGGGCAGCGTGGCTCACCGCCCATCGGCGGACCGCCACGAGCGCTTGACGAACGTGTCGGAGTCGGTAGCGAACGTGCTGGCCGAGGAGTAATTTCGGCCCGTGATCCATCGGGTATCGCGCTTGCGCGCTCTACCCGCGGCGGCGGTAGTTGGCGTGGTGGTCGCCATGGCCGTGCTGCTGTCCGGATGCAACTCGGCGGCAGAGCCGACGTCCGGCCCAGATCTGTCGGCGATGCAGACCGGGCTTCAGGACGGCAGCGCGTTCTCGGACGTGCGCAGCGTCACGGCCGAATACTGGGAGAACAACCTCGGACACGGCACGCTCAAGGTCACCCTGACCGTCGGCCAGGGCGGCG
The DNA here is from genome assembly GCA_035263265.1 of Actinomycetes bacterium. GTDB lineage: Bacteria > Actinomycetota > Actinomycetes > JAKEEW01 > JAKEEW01 > DATAFN01. The sequence continues at coordinate 2,910 of DATFRM010000365.1, read as the reverse complement.
ATGCGGAAACCATCGCGGACAAGGCAGTCGGCCAGATCTGGACAAAGTGGATGACCGACCGGGTCCGGGTCATCGATGTCGTGGTGCTGGGCACCGAGGACGTCTCGTACACCGTGCAGCGTCGCTACAACCTGCCGGGCCAGAAGGAGGAGCTGACCCAGCACTACGGCCAGCCTGCGTCCCGAGGCTAGTGTGCCGCGCCCCGCCGGCCGTCAGGCACGGCTGGGCGTGGATCACCGCGGACCTAGACTCGGCTCATGCCGGGATCCGCCGTCGAGGTCAGCGATCTCGTGATGCGCTACGGCAGCGTCACAGCGGTCCGCGGGCTCAGCCTGCGCGCCGAGCCCGGTGCGGTCACCGCCGTGGTCGGGCCGAACGGTGCCGGCAAGACCACCACGCTGGAGACCTGCGTGGGCCTCCGCCAAGCGCAGGTCGGGAGGATCCGGGTGCTCGGTCTCGACCCCGGTGACCGGCGCGATCGGATCGCGCTACTGCCCAGGATCGGCGTGCTCCTGCAGGACGTCGGCGGGCATCCCGGCGGGCAACCGCTCGAGCTGCTTCGGCATGCCGCTGCGCTCTATGCCCATCCCCACGACCCGGATGAGCTGGCCGAACTGGTCGGGCTGCGCGGTGGTGCGCTGCGTACTCCGTACCGTCGACTGTCCGGAGGCGAACGGCGTCGGCTCGGCCTGGCTCTGGCGCTGGTCGGGCGGCCCGAGCTGGTGTTCCTCGACGAGCCGACCGCGGGCCTGGATCCGCGCGGCCGGCATGCCGTCTGGCAGTTGGTCACCGATCTGCGGGCGGCCGGCGGCACCGTGGTCTTGAGCACCCACCTGCTCGACGAGGCCGAACGGTTGGCCGACCATGTCGTCATCATCGATCACGGCAACGTGGTCGGCGCGGGCACCCCAGCCGAGCTGACCAGACGCGGCGTCGAGCAGGCGCTGAGCTTCTCCGGTCCGGCCGGGCTCGACCTCGCCTCGCTGCGCGCCGCGTTCGAGTCGACCTGGTCCGGGATCGGCGGACCGGCCTCGGCCGAGGAGCCGGCGCCTGGCCAGTACCGAGTGAACGGGGAGCTCACCCCACAGCTACTAGCCACGGTGACCGCCTGGTGCGCGGCCAACGGCGTGCTACCCGACGGGCTCACGTTGCACCGGCGCTCGCTCGAGGACGTGTACCTGGAGGTCACCGGCGGGGAGCGGCAGCCATGATGCTCACGCCGATGCCTGGAGCCGCAAGCCAGCCGCGCATGCTGGCCGCGCACACCGCGCTGGAGACCAAGTTGCTGCTGCGCAACGGCGAGCAGCTCCTACTCCTGCTGGTCATCCCGATGCTGCTGCTGCTCCTGCTCAGCCAGCTGGAGATCGTGGAGCTGCCGACCGGGAGCCGGATCGACTTCCTGGCCCCGGGGCTGATCGCGCTCGCGATCATGTCTACGGCGTTCACCAGCCAGGCAGTGGCGACCGGATACGAGCGCCGGTACGGCGCGCTGCACCGGCTGGCCACCACTCCGCTGCGGCGAAGCACGCTGATTGCCGGCAAGACGCTGACCGTGCTCGCGGTCGAGGCGCTTCAGCTGACCCTGCTGGCCGGAACCGCGCTGGCGTTGGGCTGGCAGCCGCGGATCGGTCCGGGCTCGCTGGCAGCCACCGGCGCTCTCGTGATCGCCGGCACCGCCGCGTTCAGCGGGCTCGGCCTGCTGCTGGCCGGAACCCTTCGAGCCGAGGCCACGCTGGCCGCGGCCAACCTGATCTACCTGATCCTGCTGCTGGTGGGTGGCGTCATCGTGCCGCTGGACCGGTTCCCCGCTGAGGTGCAGTCCGCGCTCGAGGTGCTGCCGATCGCGCTGCTGACCGACGGGCTGCGCGGCGCCCTGGGACCGGCCGGCACGGGTGGCTCGCCGTGGCTGGCCACCGCCGGGCTCCTGGTCTGGGCGGCCGTCGCGATCGCCGCCGCGGCCGCGACGTTCCGCTGGGACTGACGGCCCGCCGCCGCGACTGCGGCGCGCGCTTCTACGCTGGTCGGGTGCCCGACCAGTCCGCCACCGAGTCTTCGCCGGCATCTGCGCCGCCTACCGACACCACGGGCCGTTCCGTGCCGGGCCCCACGCCGTCCTGGTACCGCCGGGCGCTCGCCTCGTTCTGGTACCCGTCCACCCGGGCGATGCGCGGTTGGGCTATCGCCGCACTGATCGCGAACATCGGCATCATCGTCACCGGCGGCGCGGTCCGGCTGACCGAGTCGGGCCTCGGCTGTCCGACCTGGCCGCGCTGCACCGACGCCGACTACGTGGTCCGGCCCGAGGCCGGGCTGCATGGAGCAATCGAGTTCGGCAACCGGATGCTCACGTTCGTACTCGGTGCTGTCGTCGTGTTCACCCTGATCGCGGCCTGGCGATACCGCCCCGCGCGGCGCAGCCTGCGGGGCTACGCGACCGCCCTCGCGCTTGGTGTGCCGGCCCAGGCGGTGATCGGTGGAATGACCGTGCTCACCGACCTGAATCCGTGGGTGGTGGCGCTGCATCTGCTCTGCTCGATGGTGCTGGTCGGGCTGGCAGTGGCTCTGGTACGCCGAGTTGGCGAGGGGGACGGTCCGGTCCAGCCGGTAGTGGCGCGACCGCTACGGACCCTCGCGTTCGGCGTACTCGCGGTCACCGTGCTGGTCGTGTATCTCGGCACCATGGTCACCGGCAGCGGACCGCACTCGGGTGACGCCGAGGCGGCCCGAACCGGGCTGGACCCGGAGGCGGTCAGCCAGCTGCACGCGGATGCGGTCATGGTGCTGATCGGGCTGACGATCGGACTGCTGGTCGGGTTGCGCGCGAGCGGCGCGCCCAACCGGACCGTCCGTGCCGCCGGGCTACTGCTCGCCGTCGAGCTCGGCCAGGGGTTGGTCGGTTTCACCCAGTAC